>JAFAHS010000034.1 GCA_019237115.1 Deltaproteobacteria bacterium | reverse complement strand
CGCGGGCACGGGATCGAGCGAGCGAAAGTGCGCGGCACTTTTGAGCTGCGCCTCGCCTCCCCGCACGCCCCGTACCCCGGGACAAGGAACTACTATCCGTCGACCACCGAACGGCAGCACGATCGGCGCTGTACCCCAGCGATAGTGAGACCGTTCGGTGCGATGCAGGCCTTTGGGTCCGACCATTTCCACCGCGTCCATCTCGAACAGCTCCTTGAGCGCGTGGATGCCGACCTGCTGCACCCAACTGAATAACTCGCGGCGGCTGTGGACGATGCCTTCGATCATCGGCAGCAAAAGCTGCTGCGTTGTGAACAACAGGCCGGCGCCAACTTGCGCCGGCACGCTCGCCTTTGCTCTGTTCTTCATACGGCGGCTCCTTTTTTTCCCCACCTCGGGAGCGGTGTTGTGGCAGACCCATTCTCAAGGTCGGCCTGGAGCCGCCGCTACTTACTCAAATTCGAATTTCAACAAGGGGTGGGGCACCGCCCCGTGAACTGCTTTATCTGAGGAGTTGTTTATGCGCTGCGCGCACCCTAACCGATGAAACGTGCTAAGCAAAGCAGAACACGCTGCCGGCAGCGAGGTCGGCTGTAGTGCTTGGTGCTGGCAGCCCGATGAGGAGTTTGACCCGAAGCCCGGCGAGCACCCTTTATTGTTGCCAACGGATCGCGCGGTCCCGGAGCACGGTTGGTAGAGTTCGATGACGCGGGCTTCACGCCGGCGGCGTGGGAAGAGGAGGTGCGCGAAATGAATGTTCTTCATGAACGGTGTGCGGGGTTGGACGTGCACAAGGACACGGTGGTGGCGTGCCGGCGGGTGATGGAAGGGGTCGCGGTGAGACGGGAGGTACGGAGTTTTCCGACCACCACGCGCGGACTGCTGGGGCTGGCGGATTGGCTGCGGGAAGCGGGCTGCACGCACGTAGCGATGGAAGCCACCGGCGTGTATTGGAAGCCGGTGTGGCACGTGCTGGAGGGCGAGTTCGAGCTGGTGCTGGCCAATGCGGCGCACATTAAGAACGTCCCCGGACGCAAGAGCGACGTCAACGACGCCACCTGGATAGCGGATCTGCTGGCGCATGGTCTGATCCGTTCGAGCTTCGTTCCGCCGGGACCGATCCAGGAGTTGCGTGACCTGACCCGGACGCGCAAGCAGCTGGTGCGGGAGGTGGTGGCACACAAACTGCGCATTCAAAAGGTGCTGGAAGACGCCAACGTGAAGCTCGGTTCGGTAGTCTCCGACGTGCTTGGGGCGAGCGGACGGCGGATGCTGCGGGCGATGATCGCGGGAGAGCAACGCCCTGATAAGCTCGCGGCGCTGGCCGGCGAGCGTCTGGCGGCATCGCGGGAGACTCTGGCGGAGGCACTGCACGGGCGTGTGACCCGGCACCATCGCTTCCTGCTCAAGCAGCATCTGGAGATGGTTGAGCACCTGGAAAAGACCGTGGGCGAGTTCGAGGCGCAGATCGAGGCTGCGCTAGAGCCCTTTCGGGCCGTCATCGAACGGCTCGTGACCATCCCGGGAGTGAGCGAAACCGCGGCGAGCGTGATCGTGGCCGAGATCGGCGTGGATATGCAGCGCTTCCCGACCGTCGGGCACCTGATATCGTGGGCGGGCCTTTGCCCGGGGCTTAATCAGAGCGCGGGTAAGGTGAAGTCACGGACCTTGCGCGACGGTGCACCCTGGCTCAAGACCGTCCTGGTGCAATCGGCCTGGGCTGCCAGCCGTAACAAAGACGGCTATCTGCGTGCGCAGTTTCTTAGGATCAAGTCGCGGCGTGGACCCAAGAAGGCGATCATCGCGGTGGCGGCTTCGATTCTAACCGCTGCCTACTACTTGGTGCGCGACCCGGTCCCGTACAGGGATCTCGGTCCACTTTACCTGCTGCGCCTGGATCACGAACGGACGGTCACGCGGCTCACCCAACGTCTGCGAAATCTCGGCTATGAAGTCGAGATCAGAAAGACAGCAGCTTAATTCTTAGACAGAGTTTTCTTGGTAGCGCTCGCCGTTTTGGTGTTGACTGACATTGGGATGTCCTCCTTCGTTTTCGCTCCGCTCGTAGAGCGGATACAGCAAAGGCTGTGCCGCGAAAAACTGCCCATCAGTGCTCCCAAATTCGCGCTGAAGTTAGCCGCTGGCGTTAACGTGAGCGCGACGGCGTAAAGCCGGATTAACTGGGTGAGTGTGGCTTGATCGCGGAG
>JAFAHS010000147.1 GCA_019237115.1 Deltaproteobacteria bacterium | reverse complement strand
AAAGGCCCCTTCCTGAAGGAAGGTAGTGGCGGCCATCGCGAATTACACTGAGAGAGCGAAGGAGGTGTGCTGACCAGCAGGACCCCGTCCGATCCGTCGAGCACCCGCCCTGGCGAGGGGCGTCTTCTTGAGGTTGTTGATTGCCTCGATTGCTTTCGCATTCCCACGTAGGCCGAGGACCTGGAGACTTCACCAGATGAGGTCGTGGCGCTCGCGCTGAACAGCGATCCTGACTACACTGCCGCGGCTAGTCAGCTGACTGTTGCACGTGCGGACATGGAGCGCACCGAGCCGTGTTAGCCAGCTCAATCCGTAACTCGAAAATTAAGCAGACTAGCCAATGCCGGACCGCTCGAATGTGCCATAACCGCAGGTCGCGCCTCCCGGCAACTGGCGATTTTCGGGAAACCCTGCCGCGCCGGCGATGAATCCCGATTTGGTTTCACGGTACCTCGGCCGACATCGAGAACCAGGCGCGCCCGCTTACCGCCGCGGTAAGGCTCACGGCTCGCGCCAGCGCGACTGACCTGTTGTTCCGAACCGGCGGAGCTCGACTACAAGCTCAACAACGCCACTGGGCGAGCGAGCCTCGAAGCGTCAGGCGAGGAACCGAGCGGTGTTCGCAAGCGCAGAGACAAGCAAGCTGTGCGTATGGCAAGACCCGGCAGCAAAACGGGCTGAGGCAACTCCTGGGTTCCATCAATGAAGGCACCCGGCGTGCATCTTGCGGTGGCTATATTTCAGCACTTGGCCAAGGTCGAGACGCCGATGTGATCCATGTCATATGGTCTGAATTCGGAAGGGGTTGTGCGCTGCGGTTCAGGTTCCGGATGACTGTTCGAGGTCAGCGGTGGGGCCTGCTCCAGCGAAGCAGTTTTCGAAATTCCGTCGCTGAACTCAAAGACCAGCGTCCGCGATACACGTAAACTTCCTTTGGCTCCGGGCGGTTTGACCTTGACGGCGGTAAGCTTCCCGGCCCTGAGCAATCTGTAGACAGTGGCAACAGATATCCGGAGATACTCGGCGGCTTCCTGAACCGTCAGGTTATCGTCCTGCAACATAGATCCTCGTTCCTCCAGCCCTCTACCTCGAAGCCACCGGACGGTGGCGGGAGGAAAAGAGAAAAGTTCTCGCGACTATTGTTGAAGCCTGCTCCGGCAACGACCCATAAAATTCTTGAAGGGCGAGCTTGCGGAACGAAGTCGACATGACAAATAAAACGGACTTTCGAGCCCGGCCTTTGTGCGACAGCCATGGTTTCCGCGGAAGAGCTGGTCGCCGCGTGCAAAGCCGCGCCATCGTTTCTCGACGCGCCGTTCTGCTCAGCATTGCGGACTGTACGACATTGGTCGCCGGGCAACTATTGTACGTTGGATCAACTGCTGTGCGTCCGGATGCGTGGGATGTTGTGCGCTGGAGGAAGTCCCGGATTTGAGATTGTGCGGACTTTTGTCGAGCGAGTCTCAAAAACCCTCGAGGATCGAGGCTTTCAGTCAGCGCAGCATAGGCCACAGGGTCAACGCCGTCTCGCCGAATATCCATCGCTGTTCATCCGACGACAGAAACGAGAGCTGCTCGCGAGCATAGCCAACGAAACCTTGATAGGTGCGATCATTGCTGGCGGGGAAGTTCGTGCCCCACATCAAACGCTGCGCTCCGAACGTGTCGGCCAGGCGACGAAAAAAATCGACGACTGCCGGGGCCCCGCTCTTAACAGCGGCGGCGATGGTCCACGAGGAGAACTTGCCGTAGAAATTCGGAAATCGTGCGAGGTCGAAGAGCGCCTGTTCGTTAGAAAAAAGCGGCCCATCGTCCAGACGCGGTAACCCGAGATGGTCCAGCGCGAGGCGAAGTTGATCAAAGCGTTCAAGGACGCGGCGCAGTCGCGGCACCTGGGGAAAGTTGGTGAGCACGCAGACCGGGATACGCAGTTCCGAAGCCCGCTGCCAAAGCCGGTCAAGTCGCGGATCGTCCAGCAACAACTCCGGTTCCGTCCATGTGACAACTCGCAGGCCCGTAATGCCACGCTCCTTGACCCAAAAGTCGAGCGTCTGTGAAGCGTCGAGCCGCAGTGCATCGACGATGCAGACGGCGGCGAAGCGCTGAGGGTAGGCCGCGGCGACGTCGGCGACGTAGCGGTTATCATATCTATACGCGCCAAATGCCTGCACAAGAATTGCGCGCTCGACCCCGGCGGCGTTGTTCAGAGCGATAAATTCCTCCGCCGACAGATCGCGCACCCACGAGCCCGGATTCCGGCCCAGGTCGCGTGGGTACTTCTGTTGATCGGGCGAGATGATGTGGCAATGGCTTTCTACGATCACAGCCACAGAGCTTACTCTCTATAGGCGCGCCTTGTGCAACGGCTTTGAGGAACCCGTCACGATGGAGGCGTGCCGGGTCGCCTGAATCCGATCCCTTGCGCCCCACGCAGAAATCTTAAGACCGTCTTGACGAGAGGTCGGCCAGCTGGCCGCATCACTTCAGCATCTGACCTGCCTATGTTCCGCTCCGCGGAACGAACAGCCAGGGGTACGCCAGCTGGGGATCGTCGCTGGGGACGCACTGGACCGGACGATGAATCCGGTTGTGAATGATCAGGAGCGCTTTTAGGCACTCCGCACTGGTGGGAAACGTGTCGATTCGTTCCCAGGTTATAATCTGCGTATCGAGGTTCCCTTCCGGATAGTCGTGGCTCGGCGGCGGCGAAAGCGCATACCAGGTGATCGGGTCGGAGGCGGTCGCGCAGCTCGACAGGCTGCCCAGCAGTACGACCACTGCTAGGCGACGTAACATGCCGCCCATGCAATGTTTTTAACTACGGATGTACAGGCAAATCAACGAACCGGGAAAGCTAGTCGCGCTTTGGCCGGGAGCCGTCGGAATTCGGATCGACCGACGGAGAAGCAGGCTCATGCGACGATCCAGATTCGGGGTCATGCGCCGATCCAGATTCGGGCGTCTGCGCACGGGATCTCAACCACTCTTCAATGTGAGCACGATTGAAGCGCCAATCGCTCCCTATTTTGAAAGCGGGCAGATCGCCACTCTTGAGCAACCTGTAGATGGTCGACAGACTAACCCTAAGATAGCTTGCGACTTCGCCGGCGGTTAACACTTCGTTGATGCGTTCGCTGCTCGGTTTTTTCGGATCTTTCATCCCAGATTCGTTCGGCTTCCGCAGGGTTGCCGTCGCGGTCGTTGACATGCTCATTGGACGACCGCATCGTCGCTTGTATTCACGTGAAAAATCACGCTTTGCGACGATCGCGCGGCAATTTCGAACGCCGGGAAGGTCGGACAACCTTACTCTTGCTGGGCTGAGCGTCTCCGTTTCTCAACTGCGCCAGTCATGGCGCATCCAGCAAACGATCGTGTCGAGGAAAAACGCGGCGGCGAGAATCGATGCTCAGCTCGATTCGATCGAATCAGTTTCCGTTGAGATCAAGAGCGCTGCACGGAACATCGGTAGGACTAGTTGTCTGCCGAAGTGGAATCGTCATGGTTGCATTGCATTTTGAAATTCGCCGAACGCGTCATCGTTCTCTTCACCGAGTCGGAACCAGCCACGCAGGCAGCGGTTAGCGAGCATCAATCGGAGTTGGTCGATGGCCGCAAGCACTTCCTCCCGGTCACGGACTTTCCACCTGATGCTAACGGTGATCATAACGGAACTCATAAGCCGCGTGCGTACCCTCCTCCAGACCGGTTTGGCAAAACTCGAACAAGAGCCAAGCAACTCACTTGGTTGGTTGCGCGCGCATTTTGGTCCCAGCTCCGGACGTCTGGAGTCAGTCTTCAAAAGACTCAGCCTGGGAGCGGTTCCGTCAGAAATTCAGAACGCGTGAAGAGCTGCCTCTTTTCCATCATCCGGTAGCCGGGCGGAATCCATCCCGCAAAACAAACATTGCCGGGCGCAAGGCGATCATCGATGGAGGCTTGTCGGGCCAGTTAACAGTTGCCGGTGTAAACCGAGCCACAGAGACCTTGTTCCTCTTGGTCAGATCCCCCCTTTCAGCGCCAGCTCAGCAGTACGTTGAAAAGTGATTCGACATCATGCATTGGGAATTCGCTGATTGCCTCTTAGCGAAACAAAAGCGAAACTGATACTCTTGGCTCCATGGCCCTGAAGACGTGCCGGGTGACATGCAGGGATTCCCGAGGAGTTTGTCACACCGTCGAGGTCACCGCGCAAACGCTCTACGAGGCAGTCGCCCAGGCCCTGCTGCTATTTCGTGAGAACGATTGGACCGACGATCCCAAACGAATACCGGCGGCGGTGGTGGTACGAATCAAACAGCCGGAGATGGAGCATAAGGTGCTTATCCGAGACTTTGAAAATTGGCTCGAGTCGGCGCCTCGGAGTCCGGCTGAGATGACACTCAAGACTCGTTTGAGACTACTCCTCGGCTCGCGGAGCGACTGAATACGGAACGGTACGAGCATCAGCCGGATAGGATTCTCCGAAACGCTCGGTGGTTACAACTATTGGGCGCTTGGAAACGTTTCAGAAGACTGCGGCAGCCTCGTTAGCACGGAGGAGAAGAAATTTCACCGAACGTCCATCGCCTGGCTCGAGAACAGGTTCCAGTCGCTTTTATTGATGTACATCCCCACGATGAGCGACCTGCTTGAGAGAGTGCGCCCCGTCGACTTGGTTCTCGTTTGCCGCGTG
>JAFAHS010000344.1 GCA_019237115.1 Deltaproteobacteria bacterium | reverse complement strand
GTCCAGCACGACCTGACCAGCCTGGTGCGCACGACGATGCGCCTTAAGCCCGACCGCATCATCATCGGCGAGCTGCGGGGCGGCGAAACTGGCGCTGCTCAAGGCCTGGGTCACCGTCCATCCCGGTTCGTTTACGACCATCCATGCCGGCTCCGGCGCCGAGGGGTTGCTGCGGCTCGACGGGCTGGTGCAGGAAGCAGGCGTGCCGCCGCAGCCGCGCCTCATCTGCGAGACCATTCATCTGCTCGTGGTCATCGCGCTGACGCCGTCAGGCCGGTAGGTGACCGAGATTGCAACTATCAGCGGCTATGACCATGCGGCCGGCTATCGGCTCACGCCGGGCGCGGGTGAAGAAGAACCGAGCTGAGGAGGTAAGAGGAGATGCGAGCAACGGTACGAGGACTAGGGAAGAAACTCGGGCGGCCTGCGCTGGCGCTCTCGGGAGTGTCGTTTACGCTGCTTGCGCCGGCGCTGGCGTGGGCCACGAGCACCGCCGCTGTCGGACCATGGGACACCACACGCTCAATCTGATCCAGACCGATCTGAGCGGGCCGGTGGCGCACGTGCTGGTGACGAGCGCGTTCGTGGGATCAGGGGTGCTCTACGCTACCGGCGGCGGTCACGGTCCCGGCGTCAGCCGGCTGGCGGCGGGTCTGGGTGGCGCAGCCGCGCTGGGCGCGGTGCAGGTGATGGGTTGGCTGTTCTCCTACTCACCGTTGTTGTTCTGAGTGGCCGCAAGAGTGCGTCCGTTTACGATTTGTATACAAGCGCGTAGGCGAATGAAGGAGCGAGACGATGGGCTTGTTGAAGCGGAAGGAAGAGAAGACCGAAGTCATCTCGGTGCGAGTGCCGGCCTCGGCCAAGGCGGAGTTGGATGAACTCCACCAACGCGCCGAAGCCGGCGGCTATGATCTGGCGGCGAGCATGAGCGAACCGGTGGTGCGGATCATCAGGCAAATCGGTGCGGAGCTCCGCGAGGCCGCCGCCTCTGGCACCGACCCGTTACGGGCGGTGCGAACGCAGCGGCGGTCCGATGTGGCCAGTCCGATCAACGGTACGCCGTCGGCGTCATCGTTACAGCGTGGAGCGGTCGGCGGCTGACGCCGCCTGCCCTCCCGTCCGGTTACGTGGTTGGCGGACGCGTGACATCGCTCCCGGCAGCATCAGTGCCGTGCATACGGGAGTGCCCAAAACCAGCGCCGTGGCGGTGCGGAATTGGGTTGACGTGCTGCGCACCTTTTTTTGAAGGACACGTCACTCATCATGCGATGACTGCGGGACGTGCAAACCCTTGAAAACACAGCGGAGACGTGGAGACAGCAAACTCCGTTTGAGTGCCGTAAGTCCTTGAAAATAAAGCGGAGACGTCTGTCTCCGGGCAATCGTCGAAATGCTCACTCGGCGGAGATAGCGGAGACGGTGAAAAAGCGTCGACGGACCAACCTCGCGCTCAAGGTCTGCGAGAATGATTTTCTCACCGGCGCTTCTGCCAATTGCCGACTATTCTACGTTTCATGTGCGCCGCCGGCGTGTTGTAGCATCCGTAAGTCGGTAAGGCTCAAGTGAGAAGGGCGCGATGCGCTACCTGAAGTGCGGAGCCCAAACCCGGACAGCATGAATTTCTGCGGCGACTGCGCCGCGGCGCTGGCGAATCGTTGTGCCCGATGCGGTGTGGACAATCCGGCCGGCAAGCGATTTTGCGGGGATCGCGGCGCCGCGCTAGTGGCGTCCAGACGGCAAATCTGCTTGGGGCTTCCAGGTCCCGCCGACGCTCGCAGGGTTCATCCATCAGACGCCGGAATGGGACGTGATGATGCCAGCGATCAGCGACGTGGGCGAAGGTGTGGTAACTACGACTCCTGCCAATCCGTTCATGCTGAAGGGCAGGAAACCGGGTGAGTCGCGCTCCTACACCCAGCTTGTCGTGGTCAACGAGGTGGACGATCCAAGTGACCAGAAATACTCCGGTTCGCTGAATGCGACCTACACCTATTTGGGTACCTACCTGGTCACAGTACCGGCTGGCAACTATGGAGCTGTGCGGTTCGGTCTGAAATGCGATGGCAAGATTGGTCAGGCCGCTACCCACGACCCTGCATTCGACTTTCTTGCACCAGGCAAAGGAGTGGTCGCCATGATTGGCCAAGGAAAGCGCGACTGCCTTCTGGCTCGTTCATATTGATACCAAATGCGGAAAGGTTCTGAAGAAATCAATAGCGAACTGAATGAGGTGTCGCCCGGGGTCCCGGCAAAGTGCTCTGAATATTAAAATAGTCATGCGAACTGTATGAGCGAAACACTTGGAAAAAGCTCGAGCACCGGAGCTTATCATCGTCGCCATTCTTGGCGCGATCGTATCGACGCAAGGGCGTCGCATTGCCGCAGACATGAGCACTGAATCCGAAGAGGACCACCTGGCACGAGGGGTCGACGATCCGACGGCGATTTTGGCGCAGTTGAAATTCGAGGATCTGTATGCGCCGCAGAATTACTCGACTACGGCACAGAGCGATACCCTGCAGTCGCGGCCAGTTCTACCCATCCAACCATTCGCCTTCTTCCCACTTCAGCAGCTCATCCGACCCACTTTAACTGGAGACGCTCGCGACCGGCCCCAGCGGCTCGACGATAACCGCGTTCGCCGACTTGCGATTGTTTGATCTCTTTATTTCGAACAGGCCGAATCCGAGAGAGACCGGTTTTGGCTGGGCGGTGGGACCAACCTTCGTGTTTCCGACCGGTCGAGTTTCGAAGGCGGGCGACCACGCATGGCAATCGGACCCTCAGCTGCCGCAATCTACCGGGGCATTCCGCATTTTATGGTCCGGTTTTTTTGGCAGGAGCCGATGCCCTTTGCCTATA
>JAFAHS010000486.1 GCA_019237115.1 Deltaproteobacteria bacterium | reverse complement strand
GAAGTGGCTCACCAGCAACTTTCCCGCGGAGGCCGCGGGTTTCGCGAGGATGCTGAGTGCCAAGGGCGGTGGCGATACTGGTGCCCCTGAAGTTACCTACAATCCAGTGCCGCGCGCACACTATCACACCGATTGGATCGCGGACCGTACCATCGCGTATCTCAACTCGCTGGGTGCGGATGACGACTGGTTTGTGTGGATGAGCTTTCCCGACCCCCATCATCCGTGGGACCCGCCGGCCAGCGAAGCGTGCCGTATCAACTGGCACGACCTCGATTTGCCGCCCGGCCATCCGGGCTCGCGTGAAAAGATCGAAAAGATCCTTGCCGCGAAGCCGCGTCACTGGCTCGACTGGTACGAGGGGCGTTTTCGCAACGATGAAGGCGGTTCGATGGCTTTCATCCCGTGCGCCATGACGCATGACCAGGTGCGCGAAATCAACGCGCTCACGCACGTCGAGAACGAGCTGATCGATGAGGCGTGTGGCCGCGTGCTGGGCAGGATTGCGGAGCGGGGATGGGAAGCCAGCACCGATATTTTCTTCACCACCGACCATGGCGAGCTGCAGGGCGATTTCGGTCTGATGTTCAAGGGGCCCTATCACGTGGACGCGTTGATGCGCGTACCGCTCATCTGGCGCCCGTCCCCGGTGGCGAGAGTTGCGCCGGCCGAGGTCGCCGAGCCGGTAGGTCACCTCGATATCGCTCCCACCTTCTGCCAAATCGCGGGAGTTGCAACGCCACAGTGGGCGCAAGGCAGGCCGCTGCCGACCGCAGACGGTTTGGGCCGCCAGCGGGCCATCACCGAATGGGACAGCCAGTTCGCGGAGATCGGGATGCATCTGCGGTCTATCTATCGCGACGGCTGGGTCTGCACCGTGTACGAGAAGTCAACCCGTGACTTCGGGTTCAATCTCACGTTGGTCTACCAGGCGCTGCGGCAGAAACGGCCGGTGCCCGACATTCGCTACCAGGGAACGGAGGGCGAGCTCTACAACCTGGCCGAAGACCCGTTGCAGTGGCGAAATCTGTGGGACGATACGGGGTATCGGAAGGTCAGGTCGGATCTGATTGCGGACCTGTACGACAATCTGCCGAGGGGACGTGAACCGCGCCTGACCGTCGACGCTCCTGCCTGATACACGGAATCGACTCAGCGGAGAGGACCAGAGCTGCGCCTGTATAGGTGTTTGCGCCGAGTCAATCCAGGCAACGGCCATCATCAATTGGATTGCACGCACCGGGCGGGACGGCTCTCGATTGACATCGTGATTGCCGAAGCGGCGAATCAAGCCGCGTCAATCTGCGGGCCATTTGCTCTCCGGGCGGGCCGAAATAGCGATCCTGCTTGTGCCAAAGTGAGACCTTCAAGTATGATTTCATGGGTGAAAAGTACGAAGCCGCTGAAAAGCAGAGTTGCGGAGCGGGGCCAGGTCGTAATTCCGAAGCCGTTGCGTGACCGGCTCGGCGTGAGGCCAGGAACCGTGCTCGAGTTTACCGAGGAGCGGGGCCGGCTGATCGCCGTGAAGGCGGACGGGCCCAGCCCGACGCGGCGCGTTTGGGGCTGTCTTGGCAAAGACTTCGACACCGACGCGTTCATTTCTGAAATTCGCGGGAAACGATGATCACCGCCGTAGATACGAACGTCTTGCTCGATATCTTTGGCGCGAACCAGAAGTATGGGGCGGCCTCGGCAGGTGCACTCGACAGGTGCGCCGCCGAAGGTTCGCTGGTTGCATCAGCCGTGGTCTGGTCCGAAACGGCTGCGGCCTTCGCCGAGGCACCAGTGTTTGAGCGAGCCATGCGGGATCTGGGCGTTTCGTTCTCGCCGCTCACCGAAGCAGCAGCGAATCGGGCGGCGCGTCAATGGCGCTCCTACCGGCAGCATGGCGGACGGCGCGACCGAATAACCAGTGACTTCCTGATCGGCGCCCACGCATTGGTATGCGCCGAACGCCTTCTCACACGTGATCGCGGTTTCTTTCGTCGGTACTTCGTGGGTCTTCAGGTCATCGATCCATCGCTCCGCTAAAACAACGGGACCATCGTGACAGCATGTCAAATTGCCCACAGCCAGACTCGCACCCCCTGAGTGGAAAGGTGCACTTCGAGCCGATCGCGATCTCTGCTGGCGCTGGTTTGAAGACCGGTGGCCGCTGGCGAAGCTGGGAATCTGCGCGCGGTTCCGCTATTTGCTCCACCGTTTCTCGAACACCACCGCGCCATCCCGCGTGATGCGCGCGGCCAGGGTCATCCCGTTGCGCGAAATCAGGCTGGTGGTTGCGACTTCGATGGCGCCGATCACCGGCGCATTCACGCGGATCTTGGTTTCACCCGTAACGCTGGCGCCGTCGGGGCGCGCGTCGCTCACGCGTGCGACCGCGATGTGATCGACTTCGATCGCGCCGCCTTGTGGGAGTGGAAAACCGTTTTTCTCTCCGGTGGTGACCGCGATTTCGCCTGCCACCAGGTTACGCTCGATCTTCCAAATCGGGCGCAGTGACGATGGCGGCGCGGGTTCCGGTCGGCGCAACTTCGGCGCTTCGAACGGCTCCGAGTGCGCTGGCACAACCGGCAGCTGGATCACACTCGCGCGGCTCCCGCCGAAGAACAGGCGGATTTCCGGGTTGGTGCGGGTCGGCCACAGACGCGGAAAGTCGGCGCACGAGACACTCACCCGAATTCGGTTGCCCTTCTGCACCTGGTAGGAGGTGGACCACAGCGGGATGCGGAGCTTGTAGACCTCGCCTGCCCCCACCGGCTCCAGCCTGTGCACCGAGTTGCGGCACGCGGCGCGCAGCCATCCGGAGGTTATGAGCGACGAGGTGCCGGCGGGGTCCACGTCGCACAGTTTCACCACGATATTCGCGTCGTCGCCTTGTTTGATTTCGGCGAATACCGTCGCCTCGGGCGCCCCCGTAATCTCCAGGCTTTCCGCGAGCGGTTCCGAGGTGTAAGCGACCGATGCCAGATCGTCTTCGTTCTGGTCCAGTGGCATACCGACGCCAAGTCCCATTGGGTCCCACAGGCCCGCCGCCGTGCCGAGCGTCGGATTCGCGGTATACGACTCGCCTTGTTCCTCGCGCGCGGGCGCATCGCCCAGCGTTCCCGTGCCACCTAGATACATCGCGCGGCTCTGCGTCCGCGCGATCGGCCATTCGCGTTCGTGTTTCCAGAGATTTGCGCGCTGCACGTTGATCAGCACGGGCGGCTCATCCGCAATGCCGTTCTTCTCTCCGCGCAGCCAATGATCGAACCAGCGCTTCATCTCGTGCAGGTAGTCGAGGGGTTCGTGCGGCGCTAGCGCAGGCAGCGTGTGCATCCAGGGCCCCATCCAGAGTTTTCTGGGGCATTTCAGGCGCGCAAAGACGGAGGGCATAACTTCCGGGAAAATGTCGCGCCATCCGCCAATGATGAACGTCGGCACTTTGATCTTTGCGGGATCCACTGCCTTCGACTGCCAGTACTCGTCGTGCGCCGGGTGGTCCGGCCACGGAAAGACGTAGGGCTCGCCGTTTTCCAGTCGTTCATTCCACACCGAATGCCAGCGGCCTTCGCGGTCTGCGTTGGTGGGTGGCATCAGGTTCATGGCGAGCATGAACGATCCCCACGCGCCGTAGCCGCCCAGACAGGTCGCGCATCCGCCCGGGTAGAGGTAGTCGTGATAGATGTCGACGCTGCCCTGGAGCGGAACGATGGCGCGCAGGTGAGGGGGATTTTCGGCGGCGACTTTGAGCGAAGAGATTCCGCCGTACGAGAGTCCCCACATTCCAACGTTCCCATCGCACCACGGTTGCCGCGCGATCCATTCGATCGCTTCGGCCCCGTCACGCGCCTCGCCGCGATCCATTGCCGGCCAGGCCACGCCGCTGGAGCCGCCCAGACCGCGAAAATCCACAAGCAGATGGGCATACCCGCGCGCTGCGAAATAGCGGCGCGGAGCTTCATTCATTGACCCGATGAAGTCGTCCTTGTGATACGGATAAAAGCTCATGAGCGCGGGAAAGGACCCCGTACCTGCCGGCCGATACAGATCGGCCGAGAGGCTTGCGCTATCGCTCAGCGGTATGGACAGATTGCGTTCGACAACGATCTCGTTAACTTCCTTTGAATCCATGGTCGCCTCGCCTTGAGTCATTGAACTCCATCGCTTAATTCGCACCGTCGTGGGCGCGCGCACAAGCGAATCGACGTTGGCTTGTCGAAGGTCGCGGCGCTAGATTTTCCGACCATGCCAAGACAGCGCGTCGGCGATATCGAGATCTACTACGAGATTCATGGCAACGGGCCGCAGACGCTCGCGATGATTCGCGGGCTGGGGTCCAATCTGACGGCGTGGTACGAGCAGGTCCCGGAGTTCTCACGTCATTTCCGGGTGCTGGTGTTCGATAACCGCGGCGCAGGCCGCACCGACAAGCCAGACGCGCCGTATTCGATCCCGCAGATGGCGGCGGACACCGAGGGGCTGCTCGCTGCACTCAAGATTGAACGGGTAGCGTTGTTGGGGGTTTCGATGGGCGGGATGATCGCGCAGGAGTTTGCGATTGCCCATCAGCAGCGCCTGAGCTGCCTGGTTCTCGGCTGCACCACGTGTGGCGGCAAGGACGCGGTCGGCGCGGCCCCTCCGGTAATCGAGGCGCTGGTCGCAGCCGAGAATGCCAACCCCGAGCAGCGCAAGCTGCAGATTCGTTCGGGCTTCACGGAGAACGCGATCGCAAATCGCCGCGAGATCATCGAGCGCCACGAGAAGGTCCGCGCTCAATACCTGATTCCGCCCTTTGCGTACCGGCGCCAGCTGCAGGCGGTGATGGGTTTTGACGCCAGTGCGCGCCTGAACTC
>JAFAHS010000415.1 GCA_019237115.1 Deltaproteobacteria bacterium | reverse complement strand
CACCCGCCTCGAAAGCGGACGTACTCGAAAGGGTACCGCGAGTTCGAATCTCGCCCTCTCCGCCAGCCCGTTCAGCGCTGGCTCCCCACCCAGCCGCGCCGCCCTGGACCCGCATCGTCCATATTGAGTCTTGTCCAGATTGAGTCTTGTCCCGAATCTTCCTTGGCCCAGAGACCCGGACGACGAACACGGCCAGGATTGCGCTCCGCCTCGCCCCCGGCTTATCGTCTTCAGACCTTCAATTCGCCGCCGATCTGCCGGTCTCGACCCAGAATCCCGAAGTTGGCCGACCGTGGATCAAGCGACTCCGCAGGGGCTTATCAAGCCGAAAGAATGAGTGGTCTTTGTCGTGGATCGAGGGCCTGGGAACGCTTGTCACCCAATGCTGAGGATTTTCGCCTTAAAGGGTACAGCGATCTTTAATCAGACGCTTTGATACCAAAGGAGACACTCAAATGAAACGCATCCCTACTCTTCCCCTGCTCATCCTCGCGGCTCTCAGCGACATCCCCGCAGCACAGGCCCAGAGCGTTGTTCTGAAAGCCGACGTTCCATTCGGCTTCTCCGTAGGCGATACGGCCATGCCTGCGGGTGAATACTCGATTTCCGCGCCGTACTCCGGGGTTCTTCGTATCGCCAACGACACGAAGAACATTGCTGCCACAGTGGCAAGCCTGCACGGTTACGTGGATCCCGGCAAGGGCAGCAAGCTGGTTTTCCAGAAATACGGCAACCGGTATTTCCTGCACCGGGTCCTGTGCCCAACGACCACCAGCATGAACGTCGATATCCCGACATGGAATGCGGAGAAGATCGCGCGGCGCACCCGAGAAGCAAAGCTTGACCAGGGCGAAACGATTCTTATCGCCGCCCGTTGATCATCATCTAGTTTGGGGAGGGCGGTTTCCGCCTCTCCCCGTTCGTTCCCGGCGGTGCCGGTCGCGACAGTTCATCGTTCGACCTGAGAGCCTGCGAAGTCCTCTCAACGCGAGTAGTCCAACGGATTGTCGAAGTCAAACCCGAACAAGCGCGGATTCTCTCCGATGACCGCTGCCGAGACAATGTAGAAGACGTAATCGTAGGTTTCCTTCGGAATCTGGCTTCGATGGTCGGCAAGCAGCCGCCAGAAATTGCGCTCGCCGGGATTCAACGGCATGCTCCTCACCAGCGGCAAAACCTGGTCTTCGCCCCAGTTGTAGCAGGCCATTACCAACATGCCGGACGCCTGTGCGTCAGTACTGTAAAGCATCTGGATATAACGCGTGGCCGCGTCGGTCGCCTTGCCCGCATGGTCCCTTTCGTCGGCGGGATCGGGTCGAGGGAGATCGACAAGAGGTCCAAGGTGAAGACCGTACTTGACTCCCGTCTCGGGAATAAACTGCCACATTCCCTTCGCGTATCCCTTCCTGGTGATGGGGCCGCTGCGATAGGGATCGAAGTCGCTCTCCTGCATGGCCAGATAGAAGAACTGCACCGGGAGCCCGTGATTCAACAGGGCCTCAGGAATGGTGCGGGTCAAACCCTGCTGCTGGGCCGAGCGAATATCGCGGGCGTAGCGGCCCGTCGATTGCCAATACTTGATGTAGCGCACCACTTCGCTTTCGAAGTCGGCCGGCATATCGAGTTCGCCTTCTCCAAAAATGCGCGCTACCCGCAAGATAAGCCGGTGCTGCTCGGTGGTTTTCGGGTCGTAAATGCGGAGGGTGGCAAGAAACTGATCGTAATTGGTTTGGATCGCCTTGCGGCGCGCCTCGTATTTGTTCACGGCCGCCAGTCCAGCCTGTTTGTCTCCGCTATTCAGGGCCTGCCGCTCCGCTTCGGCGATCTCCACGTCGACCGATTTCATGGCATAGAACAAGTTGCGGGCTATCTCGCGTTGATGACGCGCCTGGATCTGAAGGTGGTATGCGTAGCCGCCGATGGCAATTCCGATCACTGCCAACACCCCGATGGCGATAAGAAAAATCCTTCGCTGCCGCGAATGCGCCTTCTTTTGCTCGGTCTGGATCTCCGCGAAGGCAGTGCGAATAAAGCGGGTATGTTCCCCAACCACTTC
>JAFAHS010000404.1 GCA_019237115.1 Deltaproteobacteria bacterium | reverse complement strand
CCAGTAACCGCTGATAGTCTGTGGACCTTGACCCCACTGTTCGTTCTGGAACCATTCATATTCCGAACGATTTTCGAACCAAAATGTCAGGTAGTAATCACCGCTCTGATTCAGCGGTATGTACTTGAGAAAATCCCACAAATCCGTGCGGTTTGCGGGATCCCGGAGAAAGGAAAAATTTTCATCCGCCTGGTTCACGGGTGCCAGCGGTGGTCGTTCGGGATTGGGGGGTGGTCCGGGCGGCATGGGCTGAGGTGTCTGGGCCCAGGCTCGTGTCGAGGAGATCGCCGCTATCACGACCGCGAAGGCGGCCGTCCACAGCAATTTCCATCCTGGCGGATACGGCGACTGCACACGATTGACCATGCCGATCGCGCCATTCAGGGTGTCAAAACGATTCGCCCGCGAACCTGGCCGCGATCGACGTCTTCATAGGCTTTTCGTCCATCGGCGAGAGGGATTGCGCGGTCAATCGCGGGCGGGCGGAACGTATCCTGCTCGAAAAATGGTACGAGATCTTCAAGTAATGCTGCAGACGCGATGGCGTCGCGGGCGCGAGTGTCGACTCCGAATAGTCGGCTCTCGTTGTGATAAAAGTCGATAAGATCGAAACTGACCCGACGCTCGACAGCAGATGCGATCTCCAGTTGCCGACCGCGGTGCGCCAGGGCCCTAAGTGCCGGTTCGAACATCGGGCCACCAACGCTGTCGAAAACCACGTCGGCTCCGCGCCCGTTCGTTGCGCGGTGGACCCAATTTTTCAGCGGTTCGCTTTCGAGAACAAAGAAATCATCAATCGCGCCCGCGGAGGGAGAATCCGACCTGACCTTCTCTCGATCGACCCCAATGACCCGTGCCCCGCGCCATTTGCCAATCTGGGCTGCCGCACCACCGACGCCGCCGTTTGCGCCGATAACTAGTATCGTCTCACCGCGAGCGACGCATGCATATTCAACGAGCCCAAGCCACGCGGCGAGATAAGTCAGGCCAATCGCGGCAGCTTGTTGCAGGGACAGCGACCGCGGTTTGTGGCGAAGACTTGCTATTGGAACGGCGATCAGATCAGCATGACTGCCGTTTATCGAATATCCTATTTCACCACCTGTGCCCCACACTTCCGCACCGATCCATTCCTTTGGGCCCGAGACCACGCAACCAGCGTAGTCGCGCCCCGGAACACGCGGCAGGGTCGTATGTTCCATCTTACCCTCGACGTTCTTAACATCGCTGGGCGCGATGGAGGCGGCGGCAATCTTTACTACGGCGGTTTCCGCGTCAGGCCTTGGATCTGGAAGCTCGACCAGGCGCAAGTTCGAGACCGGACCGAATTCGCTAAATTGGAGTGCTCGCATGGTTCAACGCTCCGCGCGCTTCAGAGTCGTCTGCGATGCGGAAAAACCGCTGGGCCCGCCACAATCGTGACTGTGCATGGCGGGTGACATCGCGTATTGATCCACGACGATGTAACCAACTGTCATCGTCATCACCAGCAGGGCCCCTAGGATCAATGGCGGCGCCGGGGAGGGTATGCCGAATGCTCGGCACGCGAATCCCAATGCGAACGCGAGTATCAGGCCAACTATGGATTTCATGGCTTGTACATCTCCACGATCGTTTTTCCGGTGGGCAGGACATGGTCGGCTGTAACGAAACCAACCGTCATCGCCAGGAGCAGGCAAGCTCCGATCAAGCGGGGGGGAGCCGGGGAGGGAATATCGAAAAACCGGCATCCCGCGCCGACGATCAATCCGAGGAGAAGTCCGACAATCGCTGCAGTCATGGTTCTATCCTCTTAAAAAGCGAAGCAGTCGCAAGCAAATTTCTACCAATGATGGCGATGCGACAGCTCCGGCTGCCGACTGGGAACCTCCGACGGACACAGTCCGGATGCTGCGTGAGCAGACTCATCCCGGAAGTAACCTCCGTATTGCTTGACCGGCGACCAATCGGGGCTAACCGGCAATGGCGGAGGAGCCAGTTCGCGAAAGGCTCATTGGCGTACACGACTTTCCCATTAACTATCGTGAGTACTGACTCTAGTCGCTTGATTTCTTCTTCCGGGATCGAAAAGTAGTCCGCCGACAGAATGCTCACGTCGGCCAGTTGACCTGGCTTTAGTGAACCTTTCTTTCCGTCTTCGGACGAAAACCAGCTGCTTCCAACGGTATACAGGCGCAGTGCCTCTTCCCGGTCGAGACGGTTGTGCGACGGATAGAGCGACGTGCCGCCGACCGTCCTTCCAGTGATGAGCCAGTATAGGGCAACGAAAGGGTTGTAGCTCGAGACACGTGTCGCATCGGTGCCAGCCCCAACCGGTAAACCCAGCTCGAGCATTCTTCTGATGGGCGGAGTACGTTGCGTCTGATCAGCTCCATAGCGTTCGAGGAAATACTCGCCTTGGAACGCCATCCGGTTCTGAACCGCGATGCCGCCGCCCAATGCCCTGATACGTTCAATGTTTCTGTCCGAGATGGTCTCGCAGTGATCGAAGAACCAGTGAAGGCCGTCGAATGGAATTTCACGGTTGACGGCCTCATATACGTTCAGCGCGCGCGTAATGGTTTCGTTGTAAGTGGCGTGCATGCGGAAGGGCCAGCGATGTTTGACCAGAAGCCGCACGACGGCTGTCAGTTGCTCTTCCATATCCGGTCGCATTTCCGGGCGTGGTTCGAGGAAGTCCTCGAAGTCCGCTGCCGAATAGACCAGCATCTCGCCAGCGCCGTTCATGCGGAAAAAATCGCCGCCGTCGCCAGGCGCCGTGACGCGAGTCCAGTTTGAGAAATCGGCGAGCTCTTCATTGGGCTTTTGCGTGAAAAGATTGTACGAGAGACGTACCGTCAACTCCCCTCGCTGGTGCAACTGGCGAACTACTTCATAGTCATTCGGATAGTTCTGAAAGCCGCCACCCGCATCTACGACACTGGTAATGCCGAAGCGGTTGAGTTCGCGCATGAAGAGGCGAGTCGAATTGAGCTGATCTTCGTGCGCCAGCTCCGGTCCTCGCGCCAGCGTCGCATACAGGATCATGGCGTTTGGTTTGGCGATCAGCAGTCCGGTCGGATTGCCGTGCCGGTCGAGTTGAATTTCGCCGGCAGGGGCGGGGGCGTGTCTTTTGTGTATCCCACGGCACGTAGCGCGGCCCGATTGAGCAACGCGCGATCGTATAGATGAAGGACAAAGACCGGAGTGTCCGGCGCGGCGGCGTTGATCTCGTCAAGCGTGGGCATCCGCCGTTCCGCGAATTGGAACTCGGTCCATCCTCCGACCACGCGCACCCATTGGGGAGCCGGAGTCCGGGCCGCCTGCCGTTTCAGCATCGTTAAAGCATCGGCCAGCGAGGGAACTCCATCCCATCGGAGTTCCATGTTGTAGTTGAGGCCTCCGCGGATAGGATGCATGTGCGAATCGTTAAGGCCTGGAATGACTGTTCGGCGCTGCGCATCGATAACCAGCGTCTCCGGTCCACGCTTGCGCATGATCTCTTCATCTGTGCCGATTGCGCTGATCTTGCCATCCGTAATAGCGATTCCCTCGACAAACGCCGGGACGCCATTCGTCGCAATCTTCCCGTTGTGGATTATAGTGGCGACTGACATAGGGCCTCCTCGCACGCGATGACCAGGGACTGAATCCTGGCCATCGCGCGCATCTCGGGGTGCACGCCGTCTACAGTTTGCCTTTGACGACGTCCTGCGCTTTCTGGAAACTCTCGATGACCGCCCGATAATTCGGTGAGACCATCGTGTACAAGTTCGCGACTGGTGCGGCATCGGAGCGGTTCCAGGTTCGCTGCATTTCACAGATGACCGCATTGGCGCTGGTCGGTACCACGCCCGCTTGAATGAACCGGGCAAGCGTCGTCCTTGATGCCATTTCACTCGGGTCGCCCGAAGCATCGATCACGGCGTACACCTTGTACCCCGCCGCCTTGGCGTCCAGGGCGGGAAACATCACGCAAACGCTCGTCCACACGCCGCCCATGATCAGTGTCCGTTTGCCGGTCTTTTCCACGGTCTCGACGAAGGCCTTGTTATCCCAGGCGTTTACCTCGCCTTTGCGCGGTACGTGAACGGCGTGCGGAGCGGCTTCGTGGATCTCGGGCATGAGTGGGCCATTGGGACCCTCCGGCACAGACGCGGTCGTGATAACCGGGATCTCGAACAGTGCTGCCATCTTGGCCAGGGCGGTGGTATTGGCCCGCAGCTCAGAGACGGTGATGTCCTTTACGTTTTGAAAAAGACCTGATTGATGATCCAGCAACAGCAGAACTACATCCGTCGGGTCAATAAGCGCTGCGCCTCCGCCCGGTGCGTGTTCGATTCCATCGTGAATCGAATTCTTGCCATCAGGACGGAAAAGATTGTTTGACACAGTAGCCATGAGAGTCTCCTTGTTTGATTTGGTTTCACTGTCCCCGAGCGCTCCAGGAATCGCCCGGACGACTTTCACCAAATGGGCGTGATGGACCGCGTCACAAATCTGTGACGACGCAGCGCCCTAGCGGCAGAAAAGGGAAATCGGGAAGGAGATCTGGAAAGGGTCAGGCGCGCCGCTTCTCGAGGATGCGGCGCGCATCGATGAGATCAGGGGTGTTCTTCCCCTCGGTGAACCAATTGTAAACGTCCGCCA
>JAFAHS010000134.1 GCA_019237115.1 Deltaproteobacteria bacterium | reverse complement strand
AAGCTCGTACTTTAGGTACGAATGGTCACCTCCCGGACCGCCATGCAGGGCGATCACCGTCGGTCGCTCGATCATCCGCGGGCCGTCGGGAACTAACGTGGCTCCGACCGCGTCGAAGAGCAATCGTCCGCCGTCGACTTCAATTCGCATCGCGATTCCGTGGCGCAATCAGCTCATTTCGCAATTGAGTCGGAGTAGGCTGCAACCCGCTCCAGTTCCACGCGGCCTGGGGGGTTCCCATGGCCTGGCCGGAAGCGCGCGCCAGAGCCGTCGTGTTCAAATCGCGCAAAGACGTGGAGGTGCACCTGAAAGACTCCTGACCTGCCACGGCCCCATCCGCTCGAAAAGATTAGAGGCGCTCGATTACCGACTCAGCGGCGGCGCAGCACGAGAACATCCTGGTCGCAGGACAAGCGATAGCCCCGGGGATCAGTGAAGTGGCTACGGACGTATTCCTGCACCCTGCGAAGTGTGACGGCTCTCCCCCAACCAGGATGATCACTCAGAAAAAATCTGGTCAGCGTGCAGGCCGATTCCAGGTCATCTAACACGACTTCACAGTTCAGCGTATGCATCACGATTTCCCAGTCGTCATGGCGGGTTTTGAATTCCCGCGCGGCCGCAGCCAGATCGAAGTGTCTGCCGAAGAACTCGCGCAGCAGAGCCATACCGTCGGCGTCCCGGTTCTGCAACAGCACCACTGCGGCGCCGTCGGCGCCAAGCCATGAGGTCAACCGCTCCAGTGTGTCGATCCAGTGGGTTTGTGGGATGTGGTAGAAAACGTGCGAGCAAAGCACAAAATCGGCGGGAGATGCGATCCTTGCCTCGGCGATGGGTGCCTCCACGATTTCCGCTTCCGGAAAGCGCCGTGCCAGCTCCACCCGCAAGGCGCGGTTGGGCTCAATGGCAATCGTCCGGTCAAAGAATTTTCCCAAAACAGCAGTCGTGGAACCCTCGCCCGCCCCTGCGTCGACGAAGAGCCTGCGAAGTGGGAGTCCACCGACAAAGTCGGTGAGCCACCCTATCGCCTTGGTCTTTTGATCGGTATGCGTGAGAAAGGTTCCGAATGCGCTAGCGTATTCGGGCTGATCATAAGCGTAGGCCTCCAGCGGCGCGTCGATTTCATCAGCCATAGCTTCATCTCATCTCACCTTGTTCAATGTCTCACTCGTAGACGTTGACGCGGTCAGGCTCGATAGGTCCAGGGGCAACCACGAAATCACAGCATCCAGGTGTACTTCGGGCCAAAGCTGCTGCCTGCTTGGAGCAGGCAAGAAACTCCTTCATCGTCCCGCCTTCAGACAGAGCCTTCCAGACACGATGAGCATGGGTTACTCCGCACGGTGCATCGCGGGCCCCTCAAGAGCGTTCGCTCAAGCTAGTTAGCACGCGTGCTAAGATGAAGTCATGGCCTGGGTGTGTGCCGGTATCGCGATGGTGATTCTCTGCATGTCATGCGTCGGCACAACCTGCGCCGCGACCTCGCCGCCGCCCTCCGATTTCGGCGGAGTTCCGTTCGGCACTACGCTAAGCGAACTGAAACAGCGCCATCCGGAAGTAAGCCGCAACCCCGACAGCGACCGGCAATTCCAGGTCTATCAGACCCTGGACCTAAAGGGCGTAAGTACCAAGAGTGCCGCGGCATTCAATATCTACAAGGGCCGCGTAGTTGGCGGACAGGTCATGCTCGATTCGTACAATGCGCGCTTCTGGTACGACAAAATGGTCGAGCAGTATGGCAAGCCGGACACCTGTGACTATTGCGGAGATCCGGAACTGGTCATCGCCAACTGGATGTGGGGCAACGGCGTTCGGCTGCATATCGGCGGCGAGATGCTGACTCTCCTGACCGAGGAAGGCGCGACGCAGCGCCACGATTGGATCGCGCGAGGAGACAACCCCGTCGCGCCCGACAGCGGTGATGAAGAAAGCGATTTGGGTGAGGCGGTTCGGCCGGTGGTGCATCGGAGGGTGACGAAGAAGAAGAAAATCGCCACACCACCCCGGCCTGCACCCGCGCCGACGATAGGATGGAGCTTTTACTACGAGCGGGCGAAGAACCGCTTCGAGCGATGGGCGGCGAGCTGGTCGAAATGAGACAACCGCTCTCGCTCTGGGTGCGACGGTTGATATTCGTGTGGCGACCTGAGAAACCATCGCCCCATTGAGCGCCTATGTTTCACCAAATGTCGAACACAATATTAGGTGAACGTGGTTTGTGACCCTTGGCTGAACTTTGGTTGGCCTCCCGAGGTGAAGCGTTTTGGGCCTCCTATCGATTTGTTCATTCATCCTCGATCTCAAATCTCGATTGACCGAACCGACGATTTTATTTGACTCACCTGCCAGTCATTTTTCCCCCTAAAGCTGCCAAGTTCGCGAATTATTGATTCCCTTCCCGGGCTTTTGCGGACCCTTGAGTCCACAAAGGTCTATTGCGGACTCCAGGGTCCACAAAAAGATAAGATAGAGAGACAAAGCTTAAAGTCGCGTAACCGGTACCAACAGAGCTTGCAATTGCAGCGGCAGACGCTAGGCTTTACTGCATACCCTTACGGGCGGGGGGCCGTGGCAGCATACGCTGGACAAGACGAACTTCCAGACCGGTTCGTAGGGGGCGAGCAAGGGCCGGCTGGCATACGCGTAGGGCTGGAGAAGAGTTCCGCGCAGGGTCCTCGGTTTCTGATTCCGGGCGAGCGCTTACGCAGGAGGCCAACCTTTGTCGCCGCACCGCCGATCAAATCAATTGCGCACTTCAGATCGCTAGCGCTGTCGCTGGTGTTTATCGGAATTTTCGCCTCACCCGTGCCGGGTGAGATGCCCTCTCCTGCCGACACGGGAACCTTGATTACCATGGCCGCCAGGCGATTTCAGAACCTGACTGTGGCGGAAGGACGACTGCTCGAATTCGCGGATGTCAGCAATCAGCATCACGGCGAATTCTCAGTCGGAGGGACCAGCGCCGAGCCAAAAGATGCGAGCAATGACCCGGCACAATCGGCTTCCTGGCCGATTCAGCGCAACATCCGAGCCGAGTTAATCCGATGGCTTTTGGTGGATCACGCTGCAACTAGCCGCGTCGATCCAAAGGGTATCGGCGCGCTCGGTGCGCGAATCGTCGGGAATCTCGACCTCTCCCACGTGCACGCCGAGCGTACCATCGCACTGGTCAGATGCCGGCTTGACGCGGTGAACCTCGACTTGGCTGAAATTCAGTCTTTGGACCTGTCGGGGAGCTATGCCACTTCAGTCCACGCGGACCACGTGGTGTCTCACAGCTCGATGTTCCTGGGTTGGGACGGCACCGATCGCGGCGGTGATTTCCATTGCGCGGGGAAGGTCTACATGCCCGGGGCTCGAGTGGATGGCGAGCTTTGTTTCGGCGGCGGCAGATTTCAACACCCCAATGTCGATCCTGAATATTGGCGGGCTGCCGAAAAGGTCGCCATCGACGCTTCGAACTCCGACGTCAAAGATGACCTGACGGTGTGCTGCGATTTCGAAGCGCACGGGGCAGTCATGCTTGACAATACCACCATAGGGAAAAATCTCACTGCCATCGGCGGAAGGTTCATCAATCCAAACAATGTGGCGCTGAGCGCGGCAGGTCTGAGCGCCGCGAACGTTACTTTTGCTCCGGGTTTTGAGCATCCATCGGAATATCCAGAAGTCGACGGCGTTTTGGATTTCACGACCGCCCAAGTCAACGAGAATTTCGCGGTCGTGCGTGCCAAATTCCACGGGAAGAGTCTCGAGCGGCACGGATTCATAGGTGTAGGCCTCGATGTTGGC
>JAFAHS010000108.1 GCA_019237115.1 Deltaproteobacteria bacterium | reverse complement strand
ATCGCTTAAGTACTGGTGACTAGGGAGGTCCGCCATGTCTTATCCATTCAGAAGGATTTTGAGCCCGATAGATTTTGATGACGATTCGCTGGCGGCTCTGGATGTCGCGGCACAAATCGCGCGCGACAACGATGGGATGGTGCTGCTCTTGCACGCGGTGCCCGTGGTAGTCCCTCCGACCGGCGGGGCCATCTACGTCGACATGTACAAGGGCCAGGAGGAAGCCGCCCGCGAGAAACTCCGCGAGCTCGCCGTCAAGGGGCTCCGCGGCGTCAAGCATGAGCTTCTCACTCAAATGGGCGAACCCAGCGGCGCAATCATGAGCGCAGCCACGCGCCACGCAGCCGACTTGATCGTGATGGCCACCCATGGGCGACGCGGGTTGTCCCGTGTAGTGCTCGGCAGCGTCGCCGAGATGGTCCTGCGCAACGCCCCCTGTCCGGTTCTGTGCGTGCGGCGGGGCGATGCCGACAAGAATCTGGTGGCTCGATGGATGAGCCCGAGCCCCGTCACGGTGGCCCCCGGAGAAAAGGTGGCCGCGGTCATAATGCGCATGCAGCAGGGTAATTTTCGCTCGGCGCCGGTGGTCGAAAATGGCAGACTGGTAGGGCTCATTACCGATCGCGACATCCGCGGCCAGATGGGGCGGGTCGACACCACCGAGGCCAGGGTCGCGATGAGCGAAAGTCCGCCTACCGTGACTCCCGCGACGCCCGTGCAGGATGCGGCGCGCGTCCTTTTCGAGCAGAAGCTCGATGCGTTGCCGGTAGTGGAGAATGGCAGGCTGGTCGGTGTGATTACCAACAGCGACATCCTGCGTGCCTTCCTCGATCAGGACTCAGCCTGATGGAGGGCGATGGGACCATCCTGTGGTTTCTGATCAAAAGGTGACTTCCGGATGCACAAATACGGACGATCCAAGCGGAGCTCGCCCGAACTGTACGGGGGGCGGTTTGAAGCCAGAGTCCCCCATCATCGTCGTCGCTACCCGGAAGTAGGTGGGCTTGAACCAACGGTCGCCCCATCGAGCCGCGGAGTCTCAAATTTTCAGGCCGACGATTGCCAAACAGCGTGAACTATTTTTGCCCTTCTCGTGCGTAAAGCGCGACAAAATCACCCTCCGTGAGGATTCCCACGAGACGATCGTTCTCGATTACGGGAAGGCAGCCGATCCTGCGTTCCATCAACACGCGGGCAGCCTCCGCGAGCGGGGTGTCAGGAGTCGTGGTAATCGGATGGGCGGTCATCACTTCCATAATAATAAGGGTCTCGAGTAACTTGCGCCGGGCACGCTCGCCGTAACCGATCGCCTGGGCCAACGCTCCGCGAAACAGATCCCTCTGAGTCAACACTCCAACCACTCTCTTTCCATCTTCGTCCAGAACCGGGAGATGCCGAATCCGCCCGAGATTCATGAGGTCATCCGCAAGTGTGAGTTGCTCGTCCCTGCGCAGGACCTTAACCTCTGAAGTCATCACGTCTTTGACTCGCGGCACACCCATTGGCTTGGCCTCCGCCCTGAAGAAATTACTTCGATTTGCACAAGACCTGATCGCGGTCTCGCGAGCAGCTTCACACGCGCCTGAGACAAATCCGATCGTGCCCGACGCAGTTCTAAAGCACGCTTCTAAGTGTTTATAGCCGCCAGTCAATCAACAATCAAAAACGCGGAAGTCCTTACAAAATCAGATTTGTCTTTCGTCCTAAGTCCTCGGGGTAAAAGCGTACATTGATCAACCCCGTCGACAAACGCGACCTGCCTCACCCCTGGTGCGAACGATGGGACTGTCTTTCATAAAATTTTGTATACGACCGTTTTCGACGATCAATGACGGCGGCTTTCGCGATCCTCGCCACGATGAAACGCCTCCGCGATCGATGCGCCCTCGTCGTCGGAAAAAACGCGTGAAGAGCGGACCCGGCGAGTCGGTTGACAATTACTAAACCGACTTCGCGCCACCCTCGAGCGCGATAGATGTCGCCCCACCCAGGCGTACGCTCGCTCAGACCCGGTCCGAAGCAGCGCTCGCGTTTTGTGCGGACTATTCTTGTTTTTCGCGTGCGTAGAGCGCGACAAAGTCACTCTCGGTGAGAATGCCCACGAGACGATGGTTCTCGACTACCGGGAGGCACCCGATCTTACGTTCCATCAGCACGCGGGCCGCCTCCGCGAGCGGGGTGTCAGGAGTCGTGGTGGTTGGCTCGGTGGTCATTACTTCCTTCACAAGAAGCGAATCGAGCAACTTGCGCCGAGCGCGTGCGCCGTAGCCGATTGCCTTTGCCAAAGCTCCGCGAAACAGATCCCGCTGGGTCACGAGCCCAATGACTTCTTCCCCATCGTCGTCCAGGACCGGCAGGTGCCGGATTCGCCCGAGATTCATGAGGTCATCCGCCAGCGTCAGTTGCTCGTTCCGTCGCAGCGTCGTAACCTCTGCAGTCATTACATCTTTAACTCTTGTCACATCCATTGCCCTGCGCTCCGCACGTAGAGGAACTGGTTCGTCGTTTACTGACGTTATAGCGATTTCGGACGGGATCCACACAGACCGGGCAAATCGACGTGCTCGCGCCGCACAAGGTACTGAAGCCTGGGCTTCAGCATAAGATTCGACTCGCACTTAAGCTCCCGTCTCGATGAAAACCTCAAGGTTAGCGGGGTGCCTACTGCGGGCACTTCTCGCACGCTTGCCCGCTGTGGCCCCGCACGAAGGGCCTCGCCTCGCCGGATTCCTCTCTGAGAACTTCAACGTCGAAACCTCGTGCCTCGCGGATCAATCTCTCAGGGGTCGCGCGGCGAAACAGGTGCCTCAACAAACTCCTCCGGGAGCGCCCAAGAATGATCTTGGAGATATTCCTCTCCTCAGCAAAGGCCACGATCGCGTTGACAACGTCTTCGGACTTAAGCCAGACGAACTCCGCGGCCAAATCACCAGCCAAATTGATGTTATCCAGGAGTGCGCGGAAATTACGGGGGCTGATCCTTTGCACTGATTCTCCCGGGGTTTCGACGTGAACCGCGTACCATTCGGCATCTTGCTCGATTGCTTCTCGCCACCCCTTGCACAACAGTTCTTCCGCTTGATGTGGGTCCGACGGCAAGCAAACCAGCACAGATCCGCCGGAGCTGATTCGGCGCGCTCGTGGTTCTTTGAGCAACTCCAGATTCTCGCGGTGACGGCCGATGTCGTGGGCCACCTCCCGCAAGGATAGCTCGCGCAGGAGCGTCAGGTTGCCCGGTTGGAAGAAGTTCCGCAATGCCAGGGTGACTTGATCGATTGGATAGATCTTCCCCTCGCGAAGACGCTCGCGGAGCTCCTCGACGGAAACGTCGACGTCGACCACTTCGTCGGCGCGCGCGAGGAAGGAATCCGGGACGGTTTCGTGCACCCTTACTCCGATAAGTCGCTTGACAATGTGGTTGAGGCTCTCGAGGTGCTGAATGTTGAGCGCGGTGATGACGTTGACCCCGGCCTCTAGCAGCGCCTCCACATCCTGATAACGTTTGGGGCGGCGAATGCCGGGAGCGTTGGTGTGCGCGAGTTCATCCACGATCGCAAACTCGGGCTTTTGAGCGAGAATCGCGTCGACGTCCATCTCCTTTATGGTCAGACCGCGGTAGGGAACCTCACGCAGGGGAGTTGTCTCGAGACCTTCAACCAACGCGGCGGTGTCCGCGCGCCCATGGGTTTCGATGAAGCCGAGGACCACGTCGCGACCCGCGGCCTGCAAGTGATGCGCTTCCTGAAGCATTCGATACGTTTTACCTACTCCGCCAGCGGCACCCACATATACCTTGAGGGTCCCTCTTTGCACCGCCGACCCAACCAATCCGCGAGCTTTCCTTTCGGATCTCAGGTTTTCGATGGGCACAGCCGCTGCCTAGGTGTTCTGCCAGATGATCGAACTTGCTTCCAGCGGCACGAGCACGCCTGCCTTTGAGGGGACTACTCGCACCGTGTAGTCGGATGCCGGACGCGCAGCGGGTGCTCGCCCGGTGTACACGAATCCATCCACCGAACCTGCCACTTTCGCGCTTCGGACCAAGGGGATTCGGACCGGGGCCCCGCTCCGCTCCGGCTCTGCGTATAGTTCGATGCTTACGCTATCGGAGAGGAGGTCATTTAAATAGACTTGTGTGGCAAACTCATGCCCCAGGTTTGAGGATTCGACCTTAGTCGATCCAAAACTAATCGTGGCCCAGTGCTGGCCGACCCGGTGTCGCCACTTGAGGACCTCTTCGGCTAGCTCACCCGAGTTCGCCTCGCGCTTGCGGTAGCCGATAGCTGCCGGGAGGTAATACTTTTCCGTATATTCGCGAACGGTTCGGTTGGCGGAGAACTGAGGAGTAAGCCGCGCCATGCTTTCGCGCATCCGTGCCAGCCATGTAACCGGGATACCCTTTTCGTTGCGCTGGTAGAACATCGGAATCACCTCCTGCTCCAACACGTCGTAGAGTGATTCGGCTTCCACCGCGTCCCATGCCGCGTCATCGCCGTGCTCTCTTCCATCACCAATCGCCCAGCCGACCTCTGGCGCATATGCCTCGGCCCACCATCCGTCGAGTTCCGAAAGGTTGAGCCCGCCGTTGACCAGCACTTTCATTCCACTGGTTCCGCTCGCTTCCCAAGGCCGGCGTGGTGTGTTGAGCCACAAGTCAACACCCCGCACCAGATGTTGCGCAACAATCATATCGTAGTCGGCAATGAAGACGACGTGCGGACGCACTTCCGGCCTGCTCACGAACTCAACCCATTGCTTGATCATCGCCCTTCCGGGCTCGTCGGCGGGATGCGCCTTGCCGGCGATGACGAGCTGCACGGGGAACTTCGGATTGGTGAGTATGCGGGCCAAGCGCTCAGGGTGCTGGAGCAGGAGCGTTGGACGCTTGTAGGTTGCAAAGCGGCGCGCGAAGCCGAGGGTCAACGTCTGCGGATCGAATGGCGACCGCGACCGTTGCGTATTTTCATCCAAACCGCCCGCCGCGACATCCTGGTGCTCCATTCGCTCGCGCACGTATTGAACCAACTCTTTTCGGTTCTGAGTTCGGAGCCCCCACAGGAGGTCGTCAGACATGGCTCTCATGTGCTCTGCGATGCCTTCCAACGTCCCACTCCATGGATCCTCTCTGCGACTGGCTGTCCGCCACAGGCGCTGCGCATACAAGGAGTCCCAGGTTGGAGTATGCACGCCATTGGTCACATGCCCGACGGGTACCTCCGTCAGCGGCCAGCGTGGGAACAGGTCGGCAAAGATTTCCCGGCTGACGGCGCCGTGCAGACGACTCACCGCGTTAATTGCGCCACTGCCGCGGATTGCCAGGTATGCCATATTAAACGGCTCCTTGCGGTCGGTGGGATCTCTTCGGCCCAGTGCGAGAACCTGGTCTGTTGCGACACCCGACAGACGGCTCGTGAACAGGCTCTCGAGGTAGCGGGTGACCAAAGCCGAGTCGAAGCGATCGAAACCGGCAGCCACCGGAGTGTGGGTGGTAAAAAGATTGCCGACGCGGGTTGCTGCCAGCGCGACTTCGAACGGCTTGCCGGTTTGCTCCATGAAGCACGCGGCGCGCTCGAGCACCGCGAACGCGGCGTGGCCCTCGTTAAGGTGACAGACGTCGGTCTTGATATTTAAGCGTTGCAGCAAGCGCCATCCACCGATTCCAAGCACCAGCTCTTGCATCAGTCGCAGTTCCGGTCCTCCACCGTAGAGTTCGCTCGTGATCCCACGATGGAACGCCATGTTTGCCCCATCGTTGCTGTCCAGCAGGTACAGCGTCACCCGTCCGATGTTCGCCCGCCACGCGCGCAACCACACCTTGCTCCCGGGAAATTGCAATTCGAGGCGAACAAGTTTTCCGTCGCGGTCGCGAACCGGCGTGATTGGCAGTTCAGCTGGAGCGTTGTACGGATACAGTGCTAACTGATTACCGTGCGGGTCGATTGCCTGCCGGAAGTAGCCCTGCTGATAGAGCAGGCCGACCCCGATAATTGGAACACCCAGATCGCTGCTCGCCTTGAGCTGATCACCTGCTACATTGCCGAGTCCACCGGAATATATCGGCAGCGCTTCGCAGACTCCGAACTCCATGCTGAAGTATGCGACGTGATTGAGCGGAGCACCCGGATGCGCAAATTGAAACCATCCGGGCGACCGCGCATACAGTCGACGGGCCAGGACGAAATCTTCGAGGCGGCGCCGATAGTCGGTAGCGGCGGCTAGCCCCCTGAGTTTCGTCTCCGAGGTTGCGTGCAGCACCAACGTCGGATTGCGTGTCAGCTCCCATAGTTCAGGGTCGAGCTCGCGCCAGATGTCGTCAGTTGAGTGGTCCCAGGATATTCGCAATTCGAGCGCGAGTTCCTCCAGACACTTGAGACTGGCCAGCAGTTGTGCTGGCAGAGTCTCGGCTCCAGTCGATGGCATCGGCTCATTCCTTTCAGATCGGGTGAATCTCTGGCCGCGCGATCTCTGCTGGAAGCCTTGACGAGCGCGGTTTCGCGTGAGGCTATCCACCGGCTGTTACTGGCGGATTACGGAAAAAGCCGAGTGGAATCGTCGCACCTGGGACTCGGCAATCTTGGCACGCTTGCACTCCAAGGTTGTCCTGGGGTGAGCTCAATGGAGTGATGACTCAGGTGTCTGAAGTCGTCCGCGCGCCGCACTTCGCTCCAATTGCGTCGGCGCCAGGTGGCTTTTTCCATTTGCGTAAGCTTGGCGTAGGCTCGTGGCAGGAGCGCAGCATTGACGTGTCGGTCGGACGGTCATCGGTCAGGGGGCCCAAGGAAGTGGTCCTGGCAAGGAACATGACCGTCGACGACGCGGTCGCACTCATCTTCACCGAGTGTTTGAAACATTGGACCAGCAACGAGGCCGTTGCCCTTAGGGGTGCCGATCCGGAAGGAATTCATGAGATGCGCGTGGGGCTTCGGCGGATGCGATCCGCGCTCTCCGACTTCCGCGCGATTATTCCGCTTCCACAACTCGCCTGGATGAAGCGAGAAACCAAATGGCTCCTAACCAGCCTCGGCGCTGCCCGCGACTGGGATGTGTTTCTTACGGAGTTGCTTGAACCAGTTGAGGCCGCGCGCCCTCAAGACCGCGGACTGAGGGAATTGCGGTCTGCTGCTCGAGCCGAACGGAAGCGTGGCTATGCAACGACACACATTGCGATTCGATGCTTCCGGCATTCCCGATTCCTCGCGCAGATGCGCGACTGGCTCTCTGCCAGGCGCTGGTGTCAATCCCGACCGAAGGACCGGGAATCGCTCGATGAGCCGATACAGAAGCTGGCACTGCGAGTGCTGAGGAAGCGGCACGCCGCGGCACTCAAGCTCGGACTTGATTTCAGCAAGCTTTCCGCGAAGCAGCGTCACCAACTGCGCATCGCCTTGAAAAAACTCCGCTATACAGCGGATTTTTTCCGCTCGCTCTACCCGAAAAAACACGCGAAGCCCTACCTTCATGCGCTCGCCCAAATGCAGAACTGCCTGGGTCACATGAATGACGTAGTGGTCGCGGAGCACCTCCTCGAGCGGATGACGAGCGTGCACCAACGCCAACGAGTTTTCGCGCACTTGCCCACCGCTACGGGCACGGTGATCGGGTGGCACGCTCGCGGGGCCAGCGCTGCCGCCCAGGAAGCCCAAGAGAACTGGCGCAAATTCCGCGAGGTAGGTTGTTTCTGGTAGGGACGCCACGCCTGGTGGCCAGCTCTAACCTGCTAATCACTTTCGCCTTCACTCGTTATCCGGGAAACCTCATACTCAGTTGGTGTCCACGATGCGCCGGCACGCAAAAATCGCCGCGGCGCTACGCCATATGCCACCGAATGGTTCTGATCCGGACCGGGCGAGTCGCTCGAGATGGGTCATTCTGACAGCAGTTAAGAGGAAGATCGGACTGTGAGCACCGGAGCGCGCGACTCGCGCACTACTCTTTCCGCGACGCTTCCCAGCACAAGATGGCTGAAACCCTTCCTGCCATGGGTAGCCATGACGACCAGGTCCGTACCGAGTTGCGCCTGCATGTCCAGGATCAGATCTCCTGGTCGTCCAACTTCGATGATGACCTCCCGCTTAATTTCAGGAGGGATAATAGTCAGCAGCCGCTCGAGCTCCTTCCGCGCGACCTCGATGCGGGATTCATAATTTCCTCCCACGGCCAAACCTCCGGTCGCACCCTCATCGAGTGAAGGAGGGATTTGCACCACATGCAGGAGGTGCACCGTCGCCCCGCTATCCAAAGCCAGAGATGCCGCTTCCCTCAGGGCCAGGGCGGAGAATTGATCGAAGTCGACGGGACATAGTATCCGTTTGTAAGGAAAAGGCATTGGGCGGAGTCCCTTAGGCTGGTTCAGGTCAGAACGCCGCGTCCTCAAGTCGTTGCAGTTTCTCCGACACGATGAACTCTCCGGGGAAGCTGGAGACACACCCCATCACGTGGGTAATGGCGTCGATGTCGTATTCGTCGCCGGACTGGTAGGTGTCGAAGAAAGAATTCAAGCGCGCCACCCGGAAAGGCCATGCACCAACCGCCTGAAGGCCGAGGGACACACCGAAATTGGTGAAGGCGAACTTCATTTGCGGAAGTCGCGGCTCCCGGCAGAAATACCCGGGAAGGTCGATCCACATTCGATCCAGCATCGCCAGGCTTCTATCATGATGAACCCTTGCCCACCTTTCCTCGGGAAAGAAGTGGCTCGTCCAGAGCATCATTCCGAGGCCCAAATCCTGGGTAATAGTCAGGCCGGAGTAGGTCCGCTCAACGAGGGCTTTCATCTGGGTGACTTCCGTCGCCAGGGCGGCCTCGTCAAGAAGGCGGTACACAACGTATCCGTGAAACGGATCAAGCGCACCCAGTCCAAACCCAGGATAGGGACCGCTCAAGTCTTCCAACATTTTCCAATGCACGCCGCGTCCTGGGACCAGGAAAGCCGGGTGGATGTCTCTGACCACGCGGATCGCCTTCTCACGATATTTCGGGATGACGCGCCCGAGACGGGACAGGGCGTAAACCCACATCGCCAGGTAGTGATAGTACTGGCCATCACGATCGGCAGCTTCGCCGATCCGAAACCCCCGCGGCCGTCCCAGAACACGCTCGACTTCCGCGACCACCCATTCGGCTTCATCCAGAAACTGATTCCGGTCCAATTCGCGATAGAGCGAGAGCAACAGCACTACCCCGAATGCATCGGTCCATAGGTACCGTTTCCCGTTTGGCCAGATGCCTTGCGCGCGCATCCACTCAAGACGCTCCAATACCTGAGCAACTGTCCGGCTCATCTCCGCGGACCCCCCTAAATTCCGAACGGGAAGGTTTCCCGAGCCCCGTGCTCCGGGACGCTGACAAGGGGCGTAATTGCCCTCGTCTCGTCGAACCAGACGTACTCGTCGAACTGCCGGGGCAGGC
>JAFAHS010000451.1 GCA_019237115.1 Deltaproteobacteria bacterium | reverse complement strand
CGCCACGAGCGCGCCGAAATCGCGGAAGCTGAACGGCGGCACCGATTTGCCCTTGCGCAGCCAATTCGGCAGATGGCGAATGAGATGCATGGCCTGCTGGTTGGCGACCTGGGCGGTTGCGGGTAGCGGTCGCGCCGCGCCTTCCGGCATCAGACTGGCGCAGTCGCCCACGGCGAAGATGTGCTGCTCGCCCTTGGCCAGCAGGTTGGAGCCAACCACGACCTGGCCCGCGTGGTTGAGTTCCAGCGCGCTGTCGTCGAAGATGCCGGATGCACGGATCCCGGCCGCCCAGACCTTCAGCGCGGCGGGCACGCGCTCGCCACCCTCGAGCTGGAAGCCGTCCGCGTCGGCGGCCACGACCCTCACCCCGGTGCGCACGTCCACGCCCAGCGAGCGCAGCTGGGATGCGGCCAAGTCGGAGACCGCCTCCGGGAATGCCCTGAGGATGCGCGGCCCGGATTCCAGCAGGGTCAAGCGCAGCCGCCGGCGGATCTCCGCCTCGCCGTAGCCGGCCGCCAGCTCGACCATCCGGCTCAGCTCGGCGGCCATCTCCACACCAGTGGCGCCGCCGCCAACGATGGCAATGTCGATGTCGCCGCCCCGGGCGAAGCTGCGCACCACGTGCGCGCGCAGTCGAGCGTTGAAGGCGTCGGCTTGGTCGTGGCTGTCGATGAAGTGGCAGTGCTCGACGACGCCGGGCGTGCCAAAGTCGTTTGCGCGGCTGCCGAACGCCAAAACCAAAACATCGTAGGCCAACTCTCTGGTGCCAGCGACCACCTCGCCCTCCGCGTGGAGCGGCGCCAGGCGGATGCGGCGAGCTGTGCGGTCGATGGAATCGAGCTGCCCGGGGACGTATTCGAAATGGTGCATGCGCGCGTGCGCCACAAATTGCACCTGCTGCTGGTAGATGTTCCAGGTGCCGGCAGCGAAGGTGTGCAGCATCGGCTTCCAGACATGGATCCAGCTTCGGTCGATGAGGCTGACCCGGGCTCGACCGCGGCGCCCCAGCAGGCGGCCGAGCCGGGTGGCCAGGATGATGCCGGCAACCCCGCCACCGACCACAACGATGTGTGGAACCTCACCTCGGTACGGTTTGACCCGCGGCTTTGCAGCAGGAAGCTGCACGGTAAGACGGTCGTTGATCATCTCTCTGCGGTACGCCATTTGGTGTCTCCTATAGGCCTGCAGTTGGTGATTTAGCGACGGGGTTAGCTCTGATTTTTCGATTTCGACCCGAAACGACGGCTGAGCGGGTGTCGCGGGCACGGTTTTGAGCACCGCAGCCGCGATCGGAAACCATAATGTCGCAATGTCGCGCTGAGTGAGAGGTCTTGTGTTTTCCAAAACAAGTCCCCCCAGGCGCTTTGGTCACAGTCTTCTCGAATGCTCCCAAGGCTCTTGCTTACGGCAAAGAAGGAAACGTCATGCACGCCGGCTTCAAAGCAAAATTGCAAATGCTGACGGTGCCGTTCGCCTGGTCGATGAACCAAAAAATTCCGGCTGTCAAAATCGTTCTATAAGGTGGTAGTGACACTGGAGCAGGTCTGATTTGGGTATTCTGATTTAGCACCAGATTGGCGTGAGAGTGTCGGTCACAATGTGTGTTGGTGAATTGGCCCTTACGAAAGAGCGCAACACATTGCCATGTTTGGTTGGTAGATCTGCTCATAACTAAAGCGAGCGCTTGATAATTTGATCCAGATGGGCTGATATCAATAGGAAAGACCTCATAACTCAATTGCTGCCCTATCGCGGGAGAGGCAACGATGATCGTTAGAAGCAGTGCCAAAATCGCTCTCGACATTTAGATTTCTCCGGAGCCGGTCGTTTTCTCGCTCGTAATCGTGCAACCCAATCGAATAAGGTTCATCCGACCTGTTGCCGCCGCGATTCTGCCCAACGCGCCCCATACCGGACGGCGAACGGCGTTCCGCGGGTATAGGCGTTCAGCAGCAAGTTCGAGGCACTCATCACGAAATCAGCATAAACGATTTCTCGTTTCGCGGTCTCAGACGCGACCCGCTGAAGACGATCCTGGTGGCGTTGGGTATAGACGGCGGCGACAAGTGTGGTACTGCCCCCTATAAGCGCCCCCATAAGCGCTGAAACCGGGCTCAGGAGAGCCGGATCGATGTGCATGTCGCCTCCAAA
>JAFAHS010000447.1 GCA_019237115.1 Deltaproteobacteria bacterium | reverse complement strand
CTGGTAACGCGCCGACGCTGGCCAACCTGGGCCTGATTCGCTAGCGTTCGGGGCGCACCCACCTTAGTGCGGGAGGAGACCGTCGTGCAGGTAAGCAAAGACTCCATCGATTTGGGAATCATCGTAACCGACGAAAAGGCGGCGGTCGGCTTCTACCGCGATACGCTCGGCCTGGAGTGGGAGGGCGAACTGGCGTTGCCGGGGGGCCGGATGTATCGGCTCAAGTGCGGAACCACCGTTATCAAGCTGGTGAAGCTCGAGCGGACTCCGACCGCCAAGCCTGAGCCCGGCGGTCCGATGCGCGGGCTCGGCTACCGGTACTTCACGATCTCGGTGCCCGATATCCGCGGACTGGTGGCGCAACTCGAGGCCAAGGGCGTCCGGCCGACGGTGCCCGTCACCGAGTTCCGTCCGGGGGTGACGATCGCGATGGTGACCGACCCGGACGGCAACACCATCGAGTTCCTTCAGAACACTTGATCCGATCGAGCAGGCGGGCGGTGGGCCGGAGGGCCCGGAGTTTGGCGTGGCATCCGGCACGCCACTCAGCTGACCGCGAATTTTTCTCCCACCATCTCCTCGCTCTTGGACCAGAGTGCTTCCGCGCGGTCAGGATCGACTGCATAGGACTTCACTCCGATGCGGGGTGCTTCCTGGTCATTGACCTCTGCCACGTGGCAATCCTCGCAGTACCGACCCCCGACCGCTTCGGCTGACGCTACACAGCCACTCCACACCGTGGTCGCCGCGCCCTGGGGTACGGTCTTGAAGCGCATTGTCACCTGGCCGCCCGGGTTGCCCGCTCTCCAGCGCGCCTGCATTTGTTCGATAAGCTCCGGGGTAAGGTGCCGTCCGAGCTCGGTCTGGATGCCACCCGGATGCAGCGCGGTCGCGCGGATGCCGCGCGCCTTGAGGCGCCTGTCGAGCGCGACTGCGAACAGGATGTTTGCGGTCTTGGAACGTCCGTAGCCGGTGAAGGGCTGGTACTCGGTGCGCTCGAAATTGGGATCCTCCAGGTCGACATCGCAGATGCGGTGACCTGCGGACGAGAGCGAGACGATGCGCGCCCCCGGGTTGAGCAGCGCCACCAGCGGGTTCACGAACACGAAGTGGCCAAGATGATTGGTACCGAATTGCGTTTCGAAACCATCGGCGGTTTTGCCCCGCGGGCACGCCATTACGCCCGCATTGGCGACAATCAGGTCGAACCGTTTTCCCGCCGCCAGCACCTCGCTGGCCGCTTTGCGCACGCTCTTGAGCGAAGCCAGATCCATTTCGACCAAATCGATCGTCGCGCCGTGCGCGGCTTGCGGAAATACCGGCGCGAGGGCGCGCCTGGCCTTGTCCAGATCGCGCGCGGTGCCAACCACGCTGGCACCGTGCGCTGCGAGCGAGCGAACGGTTTCGACGCCCAGACCGGCCGAGACGCCGGTCACCAGTACTCGTTTGCCTGAGAGATTAACTCCCTCCAGCACTTCATCGGTGGTCGATTCCGCCCCAAATGTCTTTGCCATCCTGCTGTGCTCCTGGTTGCTGCGACTCACGATGGGACTAACACAGCGGGTAAACCGAGCCAAACCCCGTGGCGGTGGCGTGTGGTTCAACCGCTTTGAATGCGCGGAGCGCGGGTCTCCCCGCGGTCAGACCGGGCTTCCTTCGATAGTGGCGGCGAGCCCGGCCAACCAAAGTTGTATCGAGGAGCGGCCTTGCGCCCGCGCTGTTGTGTTCTCCCGCCAGAAAGTTGGTGCAGTGGGCAACCGACTTCGCCACCCTCACCGGCGATCGTAGACTCGAGGTTAACGCAAAGTCCTCATCTTGAGTGCGCGTTGATAAAGTAGAGGCACCTTGAACTCGGGCGAGTGCCGGGTTCCCTTGAACTGGAAAAACCCGATGTCGACCAGCTGGTACGCGGTCTCGAGCGCCGTGTGGAGATTCAACCCCCAGATGGTGGCAAGTGTGCCTGCGGTCTGCAGACTTTTTTCATTTTCGAGCTGCTGCATACGCTCGCGTAGCTGAGGATATTCCGCGCACAGGGTTTGTTCGAAACGTACCCGCGAAACCTCTGGCAACGCACGCAGCAGACAAGGAGATTCAAATAGTGACTCTCCGTCGGGTGGTGCCTGCCCGATTTCCATCCGTCGGAGTTGAAGCCGTTGCGCCACCGTAAGAAGGTGTATTAGCTCGCGAGGGGAATTGCGCCGGGAGCCGTCGCAGGTATTTTGCAGTATCCACTCGAAGGCCCGAGCTTGCTCACTGGAGTGAACCCGCCGCGGAAAGATGCGGTAAAAGAGTTCCACCTGCCTGCCGCGATCGGCAAGCACCTCCTGAACGTCGACTGCATAAAATTCCCGCAACGCCTTGTTGTGAATCGCGCGGCGGATCACGAGGTTCAGCAGCGACGCTTCGTCCCAGGAGATGGTCATCTGGCTGCTTATGTGGCTCGCTTCGCGAAAGCCTCCCCTCAAGATGTTCATCCAGATGTCGGTACGAAGGAAAATCTTAAGCGCGATCGCATTGAACCTTCTAAGGTCGAGGTAGACCCGGAATAGTGCGCGAAGCGCGTTGCGCTCGAGATCTGCAGATTCAGCGAAGGCGACATCGAGTCTATCGAGAACCAACCAGACCCTGAATCCCGCTTCTTCCAGCGCCAGGTTGGTCCATTCGAGTAGTTGTTCGACTGAAACGCAGCCGAGGCTTTCCTCAATCCCGGTGGGCTCGACGAAGCGGATCCGGCCAGTCAGCGAGGGTGCGGAGTTCATCGGATCCAGACCGACGGTTGTTTCGAAAGCCACCGCGTCGCCGCGCATTATGCGCCGCACGTACGTGAATGCGCTGCGAAGAAGTGCGTGAAGCGAAACGTTTCTGGGGAGGAGCCGAGCTTCCTCGAGACAATCGATCACTTTCTGTAGATGCGCCGACGAAATCCCATAGTCCCTGAGAGTGTGAGCGAGCAGGACCAGGAAGAAGAGTTTCCACAGATTGCGAAACTCCGCTTCATCTGCCGGTGGGTTGCTGACCAGATCTCTGAACGCCACGGCGCCGCGCGGATTCTCGGCAGGGACCACGATTATTCCGCGGTCGAACAGCTCGGAGGTTCTGCTGAGCAGAAGCGCGTAGAGTGCGCTCTTGCCCGCTCCCTTGGGACCGTATACGACGTCGATCTCGCCGGCGAAGATTTTTTGCCATTGATCGGTCTCCACGAAGTAGGCACTGAGATCCTTGCCTTCCTCTTCAGCCGTTGGCTTGCCGAAGGTGGTGGCTTGGAGGACTTCTCTTTTCTCGCTGGCGGTTCTTTTCTCGTTGGCGACTGCGGACACCATCTTGTGGCTTTGCCTCCCGAAAATCGCTTTCTAATCCGTTCTTCGACGCCTCCGCTCGCATTCTCGCTATTGTTGATTTCCCGGGCGTTTGCCGATGTTCCGCGTTTTTGAGGAGGGACGACCCTCAGAGCGCGAGTTCTCCACTTGTCGCTCCTGCCTGGTTGGGCTCGGGCGAGGGCGAATCCGTTCGGCTCACTTCGCGAACCGGGACCCGGAGGACCTTCGCGAGCCGTTTGACCTGGCTCTTTACCGGTCCCACGGTCGAGCCCGGCGAGCTACCCATATCTTGCGCGCGCAGAAATGCCGTGGACCCCGCCCCCAAACGGGATGGCGTAAGTTTAGCGTTGCATTCCGCAATTGCAAGTCTGTTGCTGCGTATTATGTGATCTCAGTCTTAGCTTCTCTTTTATCTCACAGAGGGCGCTTCGTTCTTCTGTTCGGCTGGAACGGCTGGCTCTCGATGATCGACTGGGGACCGTCGTGGGAATTACTCGCTCCAGGGAGAAGCCCCCTTCGTGCAGAGTGTTTGCTAGTCCGCTGCGGCCCGCTCCCGCCGCCGGGCACTACGACGAGCATCTGCAGGTCCAAAAACTTTCCGGGATCGGGCTCGTTGGCCGGCTTGGAAACCGCTCGATCGGGAGCAGTTTTGCGTTGAGACTCATCGTCTGGCGACGATTTTTATGATCTTCAGCGCGTCTGTGTCATTAAAGCCGTGTACGATGTAGTTCATCCGATAGCCATCGGCACCCGACGGCACTCTCTCGAAAAGCTTAGCACGCGAGCCGGAAACGAAGTGAGTCCGCATCAAAACCGGAGGCCGAAATTGTGTTCCAGTCCGAGCAGCACCCGGCCCATCACTTCCCAGGTCGTGAGCGACACGGCCGTATGCTGGTTGATGGTCTGGATGTCGCGCAGGCGGCGGTCGAATGCGTTACCGGTATAAACCGATGATCCTCCGTTGGCCTTGTACAGGAGTTCAACCGCCTGCGTGCATGCGGTGCTGGCGTGAACCATCGCGAGTCGGGCGCGAGCGCGCTGCTTGTGTGAGGGGAGTTGGCCGGTAACCAGCGTACTCCACATGTCGTCGACCGTCTCAAAGACAAATGCGCGTGCGGCACCGACCATCGCTTCGGCCTGCGCGACTGCGTACTGAACGCAAGCTTCGTCGCGCAGCGTCGCTCTTCCGGCCGACGGCGATTTAAACGTCATCGCCTTGTTTTGAGCTAGTGCAATGAAATCCTCGATCGCGCCGCGAGCAATTCCGAGGCAGACCCCCGAAAATTTGTAAAAGAACATGTTAGGGAGCTGGTACAACGGACCCTTCCGATACCTGGTGGGAGCCGCCAGATTGAAGGTTCGCGCTTCGGGTATAAAGCGATTTTTCACTGTCCAATCGTGACTTCCGCTTCCACGCAGTCCGTTGGTCCTCCACGTATCGATGATTTCGCATTCCTCGGCGGGCAAAAAACCGAACCGGGTTTCGGGCAGGCCGTTGCGATCGAGGCGCGGCGAATCGCCATCAAAAACGGCGAAGTGGCCTGTGAACCAGGTCGCGTGCTGACAGCCACTGGCGAAGGGCCACCGACCGTTGACCACGAAGCCATTCCTGGTTTTTACTGCCTTTCCGGGAGGCGCGAAGGTGGTCGCGGTGACCATATCAACGTCGGGATACATTTCGCGCGCCACGCTCTGATCGATGAATGCGGTGGTGTACCCGCCGTCGGTACCGATCATCGCGCACCAACCTACCGACGCATCTGCCATCGACAATGCTTCAATCACTTCCAGCTGTGAGAGAGGATCCAGCTCGGATCCGCCCCACGCACGCGGCATCGACATTCGAAACACGCCTGCGCGCTGCATCTCGCGCACAATGTGCAGTGGCAGACGTCGTCCCTGCTCGATCTCGTTGGCCGCGGCCCGGATTTTCGGATCAAGTTCCCGCACCGCGGCGAGCGTTCGGATCACGCTCGCACCCGTGTCAGTCGCGGTCTTGACTGCTACCGCATCGATTCTATCTGCGATGTTAAACATTGGGTGTCTCCGTTCCTTCGTTCGAATAATGAGTGGCCTCGAAAAGTGTGCAGCTCTTTGTGCTGCAATTCTTCCTTTGCGATCGCGTATCTGATTCCCTGTGCCTCGAAGAGGAAGGGGGAAAGTACCTGATGGCTCATCGTCTTCACTAGTCGAATTCGGTTTCTTCCTGGGTTAATCGCGTCGAGCTCGGGTGTCGTTCCGAGTGTCCGTCACTGATTTGCCTTCTCTGTATCCGGGACCGTTCGCGTCGTTGTTTTCGCCAAGCCCTTCCGCGTCGGCGTCTCAAGGAGCGTCATGGGACGCAGAACGCCTCCCGGTGCGAAGGGATCCGCCGCAAGTTGCAAGTTAATCTTGTTGCCGGGGCGTAGCTTTCCGGCCCCGTTCACCACGACCAATTCGCCCGGATCCAAGCCCGCGGTGATGGCGGAGGTGTCGCCTTGCGTGGCGCCAACGACAACGCTTCGAGTCTCCACGGTCTGATCCCATTTGACCACGTGGACAAAGGTGGCCTGCGAACTTCGTTGTACAGCCGCAGCCGGAATTAGAAGTGCGTCATGTAGCGTGTCGACCAGCAGCCTGGCGTTCACGATCTGGTTCGGAAAGAGCGCGTTGTCTTGGTTGGGAAATGAAGCCTGCAGCGTCACGGTACCGTTGGTTTGTCCGATTTCATTGTCCGGCGTGAACAAGGTTCCGGTTGCGAGATGGGTCTTGCGCGTGCGGTCGTAGGCGTCGACCGGAAATTCAGGCATCGTGGTGGTCGCTTTCACCACGCGCGGCAAATCATCGTCGGGCATGCTGAAGGTAACTGCGATCGGTCGCAGCTGGGTGATGACCATCAACCCCTCGGTATCGGTGGGGGACACGATGCTTCCCGGATCGGCTAGCCGCAGGCTCACGCGGCCGCTGATTGGGGAAGTGATCCAGCAATAGGCGATATTCAGCTTGGCGCGGTCTATCAGAGCTTGGTCGCTCTTGACTACGCCGGCGTCCTGGCCGGCAATCGACTGCTGGTTGTCGAGGTCCTGCCTGGCGATGATGTTTTGTTGGAAGAGCTCCTTGTAGCGAGCAAGTTTAGCCTGCGCATTGGCGAGCAAGGCGCGATCCCGCAGCATTTGGCCTTCCGCCTCCGTTAGCGGAATCTCGTAGGGACGCGGGTCGATCTGTGCCAGCAGATATCCCGCCTTTACGATCTGTCCTTCCTTGACGTAGACGTGCACCAATTCACCATCCACACGGACATGCACGGTCAGGGTCCTCAAAGGTGCGACGATACCCGGTTCGTTAGCGTATATGTTGAGATCACCGCGCTTGGCGGCGGCCACCTCTACCTCGGGCAACGCATTCCGGGTGCTAGGTGCAGCGGATGCCCTGACTAGTTGCTCGCGCGCACGGCCGAGTCCCGCAGTAAGATGGTAAAGCGCTAGAAGCAGCGCCAGGGTACAGGTCCACAACCACAAGCGACGGTTGAGGCTGGTTTGCTGAGCGTCATCGTGTTTCCCCATGAGTAGGAATTTCCTTTCCCTGAAGTCCACGCCCTTAGTGGGTGGCAACCGACAAGGCGTGAAAAACACGGTGCACAAGGCGTGAACCTGACTGCACGGAGAACGTGGGCGCGGGTGCCGGCGATGGTAGGCTTGGTCGAGGAGCGTTCAGCGAGGAATTTTGGCTGGAACGGCCCGACCAACGTTCCCCAATAGTCTTTAAGGAAAGACCATCTTTACTCGGCAGGCTCCAGTCGAGCATTCGCGCTTGGCTGGTACCGACGTTTTCGAAGCGGTGCACCACGTCGCGCGGTATGAGAACGAGGGTTCCGGGTCCGGCAGTGCGGGTCTGATCATCGGCGATGAGCCGATAGGTACCCTCTACAATGAGGAAGACCTGGTCCTGACTAAAGTGAACCTGCTCGCGCGGTCCGTCACCGGGTTCGTGGCATGCCATGCTGACCGCGAGTGCGCCGCTCCAGAGAAGTACCTCGGTGGCGAGGGCAAAGAGTTGTGCTGGCCGTGCCCGTGTAGGCCTGACTGCGACCGTCCGCACCCCTTGTGACGAGGTCTTCGCTTCCATTTGTCTTCCTTAGTGGCGAGTGTCACGCGCCACGCGACGAGGCATCAGATCGCCGTGCCTGTGAAGCATTAGTCGTCCGGCATTTACGTAGTGACGTTCCTGAACGGCGGCATGTTGTGCGGCCGCTTGCATGTCGCGCAGTCGACGTTGCAAAGGTGAGGTTTCATACAGCGCGCTGCCCCCACCCAGTGCGAAGCATTTGCCAGCGATGTCAACGGCGATATTGGCGAGCCAGATGGCCGCCTGGGTCGCGTGGGTGAAGTGCGCTTGGTCCCGAAGCGTTCCCGTCAGCGCGTCGCGCCAGTGGTTTGCCGCCTGAACCTGCAAGAAGGCCCGTGCCGCTCTTACTTTGGCGCCCACGCGCCCGAGCTCGCCCTGGAATGTTTCCGAATCCCGCATCGCCAACGATGTACGTTGCTGAACCCGTCCGTTGTTGGCCATTTCGATGATCTCGTCCAACGCGCCCTCGCCCATGCCAACGGCGAATGCGCCGTGCAGTACGGGCAGGGTTGGCAGCACGGCTTGATAGAGTGGCCCGGGGAGGCACGGGACTCCGTTATCCAGGTCGAAGAAATTCGCCTTCGGAACCACCGCATCTCTGAAAATGATGTGATGGCTCCCCGTACCTTTGAGCCCGGCAACGTTCCAGGTGTCCTCGATTTGCCACTGGTGCGCCGGCATCAGGAAGCCACGAGTAATTGGTGCGCCACTATCGCCGGGAACCGGGTTGCCATCTCTGGTCACGATGCATAGACCGAGCATCCACTCGGCATGCAGACAGCCGCTCGCGAAAGGCCATCGGCCCCTCACCCGCCATCCGGCGGGCATCTCCTCGGCAGTGCCTGCGGGCTGGAGCGACCCGGCGATGATCGCATTGGGGCCATGCTGGTAGACCTGCTCGAGGGTTTCGCGTTGCAGGGTCGGCGCGAAGATCGCGCCCCCGCAGCCGATCATCACGGTCCAGCCGACCGAGCCGTCGATCCGGGCGAGCGCTCGCACAATGTCCATCGCGGTCGGCAGATCGAACTCGAGCCCACCAAGACTCCTGGGCACCAACATGCGAAAGACGCCGATCGATTTTAGTTCGTCGATTACATCGAGTGGGATTCGGCGTGCACTTTCGAACTCCGAAGCCCGCGAGACAAGCTCGGGAGCCAGGGACGTGATATCGGCGAGCATTCGGCTGGCGAGGCTCGAGATTCGCCTGCCATCATAAAGAGAATTATTTTCAGCCGGACGACTCAAAGAACTCGCAGCAGTGCTCATCGGTAAACCTCCTGGAGAAACTGACACGGGCGGACCGACCATTGGTCGTGCGCTTGGGAACTGAAGCGGGCGACCAACGATGCTAGGTGGCGGTGGATAATCGCTGTGCCGAATTTTTCGTTTGCGATCGCGTATCTGATCTCCTGTTCATCGAACAGGAAGGGCGAAAGTACCTTTCGCTTCATCGCCTTCCGTGAGTTAGTTCGAAACTGGGAATGCCGGGTCCCATCTTCGATTCTGGACCGACGACCAGCATCAAGACTCCTGACAAGGGAAAGGCCTCGCCGCGATTACGGGCCTGAAATAGAGGCGGGAAAACGCGCTCCACTGTACGGCTGATGGTCTTCCATCGTCGCGTTCCGATTTCGCTCGGTGACGGTCGTTATAAAGTCTCGTTCTGGAGTTTCCAGTTTCGCTTCAATCGACCAGCGGGCCTCGCGCATCGCTCTGGTCTGACTTGTAGTTGCGCCGATGCTTCCGCGGTTTCCACAGGCACCGGTTAGAAACCAAAACCACGCATTCCCACGGTTCCAGATCATGAATTCAACGCCCAGATGCCGTTTCCGTTTCGACCACGCGACGCCCACGGTCATCATCTCGTCGTCGAGCGTGTGATTAGTCAAAGACGGTCCCTCTCATCCGCTTGATTGCAGATCTCTGTCTCGTGGTTGGTGTCGAAGTCGTTGACTATCTCGCCAGCTTACGACTCATGGCTTTGGCCGCTCGCGAACTGGACGCTCCTTGATCATCTCGGACGCATTACTCAATTCCAGAGCCGCGCGTGGCAGTGTGAATCGCTCCTGCATCGTCGCGTCATCCTTGGTGAGATTGCGAACGAAACAGCAGTACTCGAGAGAGAGACCGTTGGGGTCTTTGAAATAGATCGACTTGGAAGTGCCGTGATCGACCACGTCGGTGACCTCGACGCCCTTGGCGCGAAGCTCATCGCGTTTGTCCGCCAGGGCCGCCTCGGTGCCCGCCTCGAAAGCAAAATGATAGAAACTGGCTGGCACACCCAGTCCGCGATTGATACCGGCCTCATATTCTGCCGGTACGCCCGGAACTCGCCGCGGTTCCAAAAAGGCAATAAGTTGGTCGCGTCCCACATCGAAGAACATGTGCCGCAGGCGTCCGCCTTCTTTGATCTTTATCGTGTCGGCGATCACGGGCTTAAATCCCAGCACGTGCTCGTAAAACTCGCGGGTCTTGTCGAGGTCAAGAGTGGAGAGGCCGATGTGGGAAAATCCCTTGTGACTCATGGTTATAGCTCCTTACGCGAAGCGCTCACGCGCGATCCCTTTGATCGCTTACTCTTTTAAAAGCATCGCCGGTTGAAGATCGCGCACCGGGCCAAGGCGAGCGAGCGAGTGGTTCGCGCGAAGATCGCAGCAGGCCATTAAGCGGTATGCTGCGGTCGATGATAGATCGCGCGCTCTCTGCCCCTACGACAGGCAGGGACCCGGGCGCGAGCATACCGAGCTGCACGAGCACCGACGCCTGATCCCAGTACAGGTGCTCGTGCGCCATTTTGTCGCCATCGAACTGGATGACGATGAGCAACGGGATCTCGACTCGCTTGCCGGTGGGTGGAATGCCGGGGAGCATCCAAGCCATCCGGACGTTGTGAGTGAACCGGAAGATGATCTCCTCGACCACCCTGCCCTGGCCTACGGTCCGCGACACCGGGACTATTTCCGTGTCCTTGGGGATCTGCGACATGAAACGCTCGTAGAACTCGGACACTTCTTCTTTCCCGTTGCCGCCAAGCATTACGGGCGCCAGATGGACGCGCGGGTTTGCCACCATGGTGGCCAGCGTCTCATTTACACTGCGCGCTTCGAACTCGGCGCGGAGGTGTTCGTCCCACACGTCGGCTAGCTTTTGCTCATCGCTGGTTAGCGCTGGGTGCTGTGACACGATGGTTCCTCCCGACGAGTGGATTGGTTCGGACAGATCTGCCTGTCCCGGGTCGCTAGTTCTTCAGCGAACGCAGCGACAGCCTGAAAAAGCGGCGACGGATTGAGCGCCGCAAACATCGATTTCCAGGTGAGAGTCTTCATTTCGTCGTCAGCCTCCTATAGTCGGGCGCCGCACAATGAGCGGCGATTGGTAAGGCGTGACAAATACAGTGCACAAAACGTCGCCGGCCCGGAAAACAACTGCACAAGCACTGCAGATAGGCGTATTTCCAAGTGATTTGAGCCGTGCCGTGGGTTGGATTCCGGTTCGAGATGAAAAAGTTGGTTGGGTCGTCGAGGACATGCTCGGTGGCATTGGCGCATTCATGCGTGAGGTGCGGGAACTCGATTCCTCACACCCCGAGGCGATCAGGGGAGGTCCCTTGCAATCCTGATTGTTTGATCGGCGCGCCGAGCGATTGCGCAGACCGGAGTGACCGGCAGGCTCTGGACCCTGTGAAGTGTCTCATAACGGGTGACCGGCCCCCGGACTCAGTCCAAACTGCCTAGCAGGGTCAACACACGGCCTAAGCGGTCGAACAAGTCTCAATCGGACTTTCTCCATCACCTGTCGAATAGACGCGAAAAAACCGGTGCACAAACTGTTGCCGAGCCCTGAGGCTCACCGCAGGGGGACTGCACATTGAAAGGTTGCTCCGGGCGTGCCTACTGGTAGTATTCTTGCGGGCGCCGTTTCGATCCAAATCTCTCCCAAAACGGATCGACAAAAGGTATGGCAGACAACACGCCAAGCGCCGAACAGTTCTCGTCCCCTCGCGCCTCACAAACAGGCACTGCTCAAAAAGGAGTCTTCCGGAAAGCCGCCGGCTATTGGACGGTCGGCTACGGAGAAAGCGGGTCGCGTTTACGGGACACGCGCGGACTAGGGTATATCGCGCATCTGCTGCGTCATCCGCACACTGAATTCCACGCACTCGATCTGTTTGGAGGAATCGCTGGTCAGCGCGACGAGGAAGAGGAAAGCGGCCAGGCGATCCAGGGCGTGCCTGATCGGCGTGGAGACCTGGAGAAAGCGGGGATTCATATTTCCGGCCCAACTGACGCGGGCGAAATGCTTGACGAGCAGGCGAAGGCCGCGTACCGGAGCCGGGTCTCTGAGCTGCACGAGGAGTTGGAGGAAGCGAAGCGGCTCGGACGAGTCGACCGCGCGGAGCAGGTGGAGGAGGAAATCGATGCGCTGACGAGAGAACTGTCGCGAGCGGTGGGACTTGCCGGACGCAATCGCCGAGCAGCCTCAGCCTCCGAGAGAGCGCGACAGAGTGTCACCAAGTCGATAAAGTCAGCGCTCGAGAGAATCGCGCAGGTCGAAGCCGCCCTTGGCGATCACCTGTTGCGATGCGTCAAGACCGGCAACTTCTGTGTCTACCGTCCAGACCCGGGCTCTTCGGTGGCTTGGGAATTCGCGGAGACTCTCGCCGAGTCCACGGAACCACCAACACCGAGCAGCGATCCGCTGCAACTCGCACCGGAGCCGGCGGCGCCGGTCGTGCTGGATGTCTCTCCCTTTCCATTGGCAGAAAGGACCGCGTTTGTGGGCCGCGAGCCTGAGCGCGCGGCAATTCGGGCGACAATCGATCGGGCGCTGAGCGGTCGCGGGTCAGTGGTCATGCTCGCGGGTGGACCAGGGGTGGGCAAGAGCCGCCTGGCTCTGGAAATGATGGACTACGCCTCGCTGCTCGGGTTCCGTTGCAACGTGGGCCACTGCTACGAAAGGGATGAACCTTTCCCGTATCTCCCGTTCGTCGAGATCATCGAAAGTCAACTCGCGCAGGCGGCCAGCTTTGCTGATTTCCGCCGGAGGATGGGGGATAACGCGGCGGAGCTGGCGCAGCTCGCGCCGAGCCTGCGCCGATTCTTTCCGGATATTCCCCAACCGCAGGACGTTCTCCCGTCACAGAAACGCCGCTACATCTTCCAGAGTATGTCCGAACTGCTGGTGCGCGGGACTCGAAGGCGTTCGTTTCTGTTCGTACTTGAAGACCTGCATTGGGCAGATGAGTCCACGCTGGCGCTTTTGATTCACCTTGCAACCCGAATCACTCAACTGCCCGTTGTACTCATCGGGACATATCGCGACCTGTACCTGGAGAGCAGCCCGGCACTGGTTCGCACCCTCGAAGAGCTCATTCGGATGGGTATCCGTCCGATCAAGCTCGAAGGTCTCTCGAAAGACGCGGTTGCCCGGATGTTGAGTGGATTGAGCGGACGCGAGGCACCGGAAAGCCTGGTGAGCATCATGTTTGATGAAACCCAGGGCAATCCGTTTTTCGTCGAGGAGCTGTACCGGCATTTGCTCGAGGAGAACAAAGTCCTGGATGCGGAGGGCCAGCTCCGCAACGACATCACGGTTGACGAAATCGGCCTGCCCGAAAATGTGCGGCTGATAGTCGGCCGCCGCCTGGAGCGGCTTAGCGAGAACGAGAAACGGGTGTTGACGACTGCGGCGGTGATCGGCCGCAGCTTCAGCTTTCAGCTCCTCCTGGAAATCAGCGGGATCGACATGGACGAGCTCTTCGCCGTCATCGAAAAAGCTCAGCAGATGGGGATCATCGTCGCCAGTGCCGAGGGACCGGAGCGCCCGTTGACCTTCGGTCACGAGCTGGTGCGCCAGACTCTGCTGGCCGGGATTTCTACGCCGCGTGAGCAGCAACTGCATTTGGGAGTAGCCGACGCGATTGAGCGGCTGCACCCAAGGGCGCTGGGCGAGCACGCCGGAGATATCGCGGACCATCTTATCAAGGCGGGACCGCTCGCCGACGAGGGGCGACTGGTCCACTACCTGACGCTTGCGGGAAGGGGTGCGATCGAGGCTGCGGCATTCGAGGCAGCACGGCGCAGTTTTCGTTCGGCTTTGTCGCACCTGAAGGATGACGACGTAAAACAACGGGCCGACTTGCTGATGAGGCTCGCGATCGCGGAGCGCGGGCTTGAGCAATGGGAAGCGGCGTACGCCCATTTGGGCGAGGCATTCGAGATCTATGTCTCGCTCGGCTACCGAGAGAACATCGCAAAGTGCGGTACCGAGCTGACAACTCTTTTCGTGTGGGGAGGCCGCTTCCGGGAGGCAACTGAGATCGTCCATCGCGCGCTGGACTGTTTTGGGGCAGAGCTCAGCGCGGACCGGGCGCGGCTGCTCGCGGTGCTGGGTAGCATCGAGGGTGCAACCGCAAACTGGGAGGGGAGCGCCAGGGCGCACGAAGAAGCACTGAGCATCGCGTCTGAACTCTCCGAGCCAAGGCTGATCGCGAGGGTGTTTGGCGAGCGGTCGGTAGTGAACTACGAATTTCTTCGGCTACGCGAGGCGGCTGACGATGCCGAGCAGTCATGCGGGTCCGAAACGACGCTGTGGGTGCGCGCAATTCAGTTGCAAGTTCTCTATCAGACATTGCTGCTGCTCGGGCGGATGGAAGGGGCGGCGAAGGTCCGCGACGAAGCAGAAGCGCTCGCGACCCGGACAGGCCAATCCTACTCGATCGCGCGCATCCTCATCGCGAAAGGGTGGGTGGAATTTGGCGCGAGTGCGGACCTCGGCAAGCTCGCGTCGACTCTGGATGAGGTGTTTAAGTCGGCGCCAAGGATTCCTCCGATGTTCTGGGACGTTTTCGCGAATGCCCAGCTAAGTTTGGTGAATTTCTTTCGGGGAGATTGGTCGGCTGCCCTGTCTTACGCGCAAGCGTCACAGGAAGCCCGGGAAGGCACCTTTATTGGAGGATTCGGCGCGGGAACGTTGTTTCGGCAGATGGCCTACGCCGGCGATCGAGACGGCGCCCTGGCAATTCTTGATCAAAGGCGCGATTGGCTCCCTCGTGGCGGTCAGCCGAACACCATGGGTTCGTGGTGGATGCTGGTGCTCGCTACCGAGGGTCTCGTTGTGCTCGGCGAGAAGCAGTGTGCTGCGCGGCAGTATCCGCTGCTTTGTGAACTGGCCGACACCGGAGGCGTCGTGCTCTGGCCGATCTTCCGCTTCACGCAGACGGTCCTTGGAATAGCCGCTTCCGCAGCGGGGCGGTGGGAAGCCGCCGAAACCCATTTCCAGACTGCGCTGCGCCAGGCCGAAGCTATACCCCATCTTCTTGAACAGACGGAGATACGCCGCTTCCAAGCGATGATGCTCACAGACCGTGGGGCACCCGGCGATCGCAAAAGAGCGCAGATGCTGCTGACTCAGGCGCTCGAAGGTTATGAACAGATTGGAACGTCGCGGCACAGCGACCTCGCACGGGCGCTCCTCAAGTAAGCAGCCTTCGAATTGCCAGAACCGGCTACAGCAATTAGTTAGCGGCCGTCACAAACCTCGCACCGCCCTTGGTAATGCGGTCGTTCGAAGTCGCCGTGAAGAGATGCCGCCTTTCGTACCAGGACCCGGTTACGGCGACCGAGTTCCCGCTTCAACTCCTGAAAAAACTAGTCGCTCCAGCGTGATTCGGTGAATGCCGAATAAACCAGTGTGCGCAGTTCGCGCCGAATCGTATAGGTAGTCGAGGGCATGAGCTGAGTCATGAAGATCGTGATCAATTCTTCGCGCGGATCGATCCAGAAATAGGTTGAGGCAGCCCCGCCCCACGAAAAATCGCCGAGGCTGCCGGGAATCAGGGTCCTGGGCGGATCGATCACCACCGCGAATCCCAGCCCGAAACCGATGCCGTCGTACATGGCTTCACTGAATATAGAGCGGGAAAGCGCCGGCAGGTCCTTGCCGTCGGGCAGATGGTTGGTCGCCATCAGCTGAATGGTTTTGGGGCTCAAAATCTGCACGCCGTCCAGCGTTCCGCCGCTAAGCAGCATGCGCGCGAAGCGCAGGTAGTCGCCGGCGGTCGAGACCATCCCACCCCCTCCCGAAAGCAGGCGGGGTCGATTGCGGTAAACGCTTTTCTCCGGATCGTCGAACAGCATCATTGCGCCACGTGGAGTGGCCGCGTAACAGGCAGCAAAGCGCTCTTCCTGTCCCGGCTGGATGTGGAAGCCGGTGTCGCTCATCCCGAGTGGTTCGAAAATGTGCTTGCGCAGGAACTCATCGAACGGCTCCCCGGAGATCCTTCCCACCAGGTAACCGAGCACGTCGGTGGAGTGCGAGTAGTTCCAGGCGGTACCTGGCGAAAATTCCAGCGGCACCTTTGCGATCTGCGCGATCATGTCATCGAGCGTTCCCTCACCGGTTCGCTCGCCAATCTTGAGCTTACGATATGCGGCGTCCACATTGGTCGATTGCTGAAAGCCGTAGGTCAGCCCTGACGTATGACGCAGCAAGTCGACCATCAGCATCGGCCGCTGGGGACGTTCGGTCCGAAACGTCTCCATGAAACCGCCCTTATACACGCAGAGGTCGTGCCATTCGGGAATCACCCGATGGACCGGATCGTCGAGTGCAACCAGCCCCTGCTCGACCAGCATCATGAACGCGACGCTCGTGATCGGCTTGCTCATCGAGTAGATGCGAAAAACGGTGTCGGGCCGCACGGGCTTCTTGCGCTCGACGTCAGCGAAACCGAGCGTGGTGAAGTGAGCGAGGTGCCCGCGGCGATAGATCACTACCAGCGCGCCCGGAATCTTACCCGAGTCGATGTACCGGCTCTGGAAATAATGGTCGAGTGTTTGCAGGCGCTTCGGAGAAATCCCTGCGGCCTTTGGATTTGTATTCATGTTGAACCCCGATTCTCACGGGGGGTTCTAGCATGAGCAGGTGCCGACAGAAACGCACACAATCGGGTCTGTCCTCGGCAATCAGGTACGCTGAGGGAACCCGACGAGGCGGTGGGACTCAAGCTAATGTGAAGGCCATTCCGAGTTGAGCTTTCGGCGCCGGCGCCGGATGCGTACGGAAAGTTGACTTAAAAGGGAGGACCTCAGGTTTGCCTGGTACGCGAAAAAAGAAACCGGTTGTGTGGCTGGTCCATCCCGACGAGGCTGGGGGAGCGGCTTGTGCCAAAGAGCTCGCGGGCCTGGGGTATCGAGCCGAGTGGCGTCGCTGGAGCAGTCCGGAAATCGCCAGGGCCAAGGTGGATCCGCC
>JAFAHS010000541.1 GCA_019237115.1 Deltaproteobacteria bacterium | reverse complement strand
AGCAGCAAGACGAACAAGACCGGAACTAACACCTGGAGAATCGAGCTAGTCATAATCTGCAGTCCCGCGGCCAGAAGCTACGAAATGAAGGGCCTCCTGAAATTGTGTTAAACGGATGCGTGTAACATTTCTCGCCTGCGGCCCGATCAGCCGCAATTGGCAGAACGTCGGCATTACTTCCTTCCCAAACGAGTAAATGCGCTTGAGCGTCAGTCCCTCCTGTTTGCATCATGAAATCGTCATCCACGACGCATATAAGTGCCTGCTCAGAATGCTTAATCTTTGTGCTCATTTCGATTCCGACCACTAATGTGATCTGGTCCGAGCATAGCAGGCCCAAATAGGGGAATTCTACTGTACCAGTGGGAATTTACCTCTACCTAAGCGTCAGAAGTTCACGCCTAGTTGGGCGCCTAACACCAATGCGTTCTCGACATGCTTCGTACCGCCGGGCTGAACGATGTACTGGAGATCCGGCTGGATGAAGAAGGCGCCCTTGTGTAAGTCAATGCGATACGTGAGTTCGATGACGGTCTCATAATCCTGACCGCCTGGAGGGCCAGGTACGCGTCCCTTTTGCTGCGCGCGGCGCAAGTCGTCGCTGAAATAACCGGACGCGACGCCAAAGCTAAGCGCATCCCGTGGGCGCGTGTCGAAGATTCCGCGCGCGGAGAAACCCGCTGTAATGAACAACGGTAGCTGCTGGAGGTCGGGATCTGGTCCCACCGTTACTGAGCCAAAGATCCCAAAGCCACGGTTACTGCCTGGGTTACCAATTGGGACCAATACTTGATCGAACAGTCCATAGAAGCCCCAGCTTCCGCGCGTCCTGGCGCCGGTGTTGAAATCGGTGAAGACCGCATCGTCATACCAAAACCCGAGCTTGTAGTTGCCGAGGAACGGACTATCACCCGGCAGTCCATTAACTTGATAACCCGCCTCTGTGATGACGAATGGCGGTCCACGCATGGAAAAGTCCACCCCGTGATGGCGGTTCGCGCGCACGTCGGGATCGCCGTTGTAAACTCCAGCCTGAACGTAGCTACGTGCGGTGGGTTTCAGCTTCACGAGCGCCGCCCAGGTGCCGTAGTAGGCGCTCATACCTTGCGTGTCCAGGAGGATGCCGAACGGGTTGCCGCAAAACGCATTCGACATGAAACCGAAGTTGTAGGGCGAGACGAGGAAATCATCCATGCCCGCGAATCGCCCGAGTCGGAGTTCGATGCGATCATCAAAAAGCTTCTGCTGATATGAAAAATCGATCAGGCGAATGGTTTGAAAGCCCCAGATTTGCTGGGTGCTGAAAACATTGCCGACGTCGGTCTTGGAGAGCGTGCTGCCCCAGCGTTCCGAGGACGAAATAAAGATGGAGCCGCCGTCGAGCCGGATAAGCTTTTTTAGATCCAGGAATAGACTAAGCTCGATGCTGCTGGCTTGGGTTAGGCCTTGAGAACGGCCACCGATCGGATTGCCGGCGATGTCGGTGACTTCGATGAGCCGCGGTGTAATGCCGGCCGCCTCCAGCTTTGTTCTTAGGCCGTTCCAGTCTCCGAATAAATGTTCGCTCGGCAGGACGAGTTCAAAGACTCGACCGGTAGGATCATGAAAACCCTCCTCGCCACTTTGATCTTGTGCAGAAGCAGCGCGTGAGAGGATGAGCGGAAGAACTAACGCGAGCGGGAACAGCCGGCGTCTCATACGACAGTTTCCTAAGCACTCAGGTTAAGCCGCTTTCATGGCCGGTGATTCTCCGGCGTTAGTTTCTGAGGGTGCCTCCACGATCAGGCGCGCACTGCGGCGATAAGTTATGAGCAGGCGCAGCCAATTACCCAGGATCGCGATTTTCGAATAGCCGTCCGAGAGCGTTCGAAGATGTAGCAGGCCCCACATCAGCCACGCAACAAAGCCTGTGATGGAACGGCCGGCGAATTCAGCAATGCCTTCATGGCGTGTAATAGTGGCCAGCTTGTTAGGCAAAAACGGCTCGGGAGCAGTCGGCGGAACACTGCCCGCGAGTCGCGCGGCGATTAGTTCGCCGACAAACCGTCCCTGCTGCTGCGCGATCGATGCGAGTCCCGGAACGGGCCGGCCATCCGGTCCGATCAAATGCGCCGCATCGCCGATGACGAAACAATCCTGGTGACCTGGAATAGAGAAATCCTTATCGACCTTCACAGTCCCGTTCGGGGCGAGCGGCGCACCGAGCGTTCGTGCCAATGGAACGCCTTGCACACCGGCGCACCAAAGGACGGTCGCTGCTTCGATTCGTTCGCCGCCGATCATTACGCCTTCCGCGTCAACGTTGCTGACAGGAACGCCGAGCCTCACCTCGACTCCGGCGCCCCGTAGCGCCTGCATTGCGTAAGTGGAATGCGCTTCGCTGAAGGCCGACAGCAATCTCGGTCCAGCTTCGACCAGCACAACGCGCGCGCGGCGGAGGTCGATCTTGCGAAAATCGGACGGCAAAGTTCGTTGCACGAACTCGCTGATGGTGCCGGTAATCGCGACACCGGCAGGTCCGCCGCCCACCACAACCACCGTCATGTTGCGCGCCTGCTTCGCTGGATCAGTCTCCAGCTCCGCGCGTTCGAATGCAGTTAAGAGTCGATTCCGCGCGGCGAGCGCGTCGGGAAGCGTTTTCAATCCCTGCGCGTGTTGCGCCCATTCTGACTCGTGCCCGAAATAGCTCGTCCGCGCTCCGGTTGCGACCACCAGGATATCGTAAGCAAGATCGTCGCCTTCAGTCATGATCACGACGCGACGCGCCGCATCAATGCGCTTGGCTTCCCGCATTTCCACCCGGACGTTAGCCATATCATGCACAAGGGAGCGGATCGGCGTCGCAATTTCCGCCGGCTCGAGGATCGACGTGGCGACCTGGAACAGGAACGGCTGGAAGAGATGGTGATTGTTGCGGTCAACCAGCGTGATCTCGGCATCCGTATCGCGCAAAGCGCGAACGACAGCCATGCCGGCAAAGCCAGCGCCAATGATTGCGACTTTGGGTCGAAAGTTCACGCGGCACACTCCTTTGCTATTGAGCTTTGCTCCGCCTTCCCCATCGCCCTCGCCAGAAGACTCCGCGAGCGCGGTGTGTCGCGGAGTTTCCAATTTGCCAAGGCAAGATCGCGGGCGCGTTGCGGTCGGTTACCCACACCGATGAAGAAGGCCGCCGCGTGATCGGCATAAGCTTCAGGTCGTCGCGTCAGTAACTGCTCATAAGCCGCGGCTGCACGCGCGGCTTCGCAGGCGGCTTTGTCGTCGCCACGGGCGGCGAGAATCTCCGCATAGATCGCGCGGTATTCAGGGTCGTCGGCAATCTCGAGCAGCGGCCTAACGAGTGTTTCAGCAAGATCTAAGTGGCCGCGCGCGAGCGCCACCTCGGCGCGGTGCCCGCGTCCCGGAACATGCGCCGGAAATATCGCGTCGAGCTGGACAAAGATCGCTTCCACGCGATCCAGATCGCCGCGACGCATCGCGCTGACGCCCCATTCGAAGAGAAGTTGAGCGCATGGCATTGGCGATATGCCGTTGTCCGCATCGAGCGCGGCAGCATAACTGGCTTCGGCTGCGTCCCATTGATCCATTTACGCCAGGAGTGACGCGAGCGCGCCAATGGTGTGGATTCCAGGAGCTTCCTCCGCCAGCCGTTCACGCAGCGCGAGCGCCCCTCGATATTGTCCCGTGGCTTGAAACAGCGACGCCCTTTCGATATCAATCTGTTGCTTTGAATAACCGGCTGCGAGTGCTTGATCGAGATACGCGTGTGCTTCGGCAAAGCGATGGAAACGCTCCGCCAGTCGCGCACGGATATAAGAGGCGCTCGCACTGTTGGGCGACAAAGCAATCGCCTCGGTTGCGATTAGCTCCGCGCGATCGTGGTCCGCGATGCGACCAAGTAAGTCACCGCGAAGAAATAGTAGCTTCGACAGACTTACCAGATCGGGAAAGCTCGCTTTCTCGCCGCGGCGAAGTTCCAGGCTCACGATCGATGCCGAAAGATTAGCGAGGGCGATTCGTCCGCTTGTGTAACGTTTGTCGTCGATCGTCATCACGCTTTTTTCAACCCTTTGAGGAGCCTCGGATACCCGCGCGTCAATGAACCGCCAGCATCCAAGTTCAACCTCCTGTCACGAACGCAGGGAGAGGTAGATCGGCCCGCTTGTTAGGTTCGCGCACGTAAGGAAAAGTCTTGCTTGCAGGTTTCGTCGGAGCATTGACGCCGTCGCCGAACCGTTCCCCACGCCCGCCATTCACCATGAGCGTGAGCAGCTCGTCGAAAATGTCGTCGTCAAGCCAGCGACCGCCCGCGCTTTGGTGCGGTTGGTCCGCCAGGATGGCGCGCTCGATCTCCAGGAAATTTCCCGGAGCGAATGGATGTGCGAGATCGAGGATCTGAAAATCGTCCAGAAACAGATCGCGTAAGGGATGCCGTCCGTCGGGTCCGAGTGGCCACGCGGTCTTGCCGTCAAGCTGATCCCA
>JAFAHS010000433.1 GCA_019237115.1 Deltaproteobacteria bacterium | reverse complement strand
CGGCACCGACATGCGCCGCTGGCCAAGCGAGTACCATTTCGCCTCCTGGACCTCGCTCGCCCCCAACAACAGGATCTCAGGTGGGCGCTTGCTCAGTTCCCGGACTCCGCCTTCCGCCAATCGGGTCGCGGCCATCCTGCGCCGCTGTGCAATGAGTCTGGGGAAAACTTCCACCGCACTCGGAGCGTTTTACCGCCGCCTGGCAACCCGCATCGGCAAGGCCAAAGCCATCACCGCCACCGCCCGCAAACTTGCTCTGCTGGTCTACCGCGTGCTGTCCGGCAAACTCGTCTATAACGACCCCGGCGCCGATGCTTACCTTCAGCTCAATCGCACCCGTGAACTCAAGTCATTGCGCAAACGTGCGCGACTACTCGGCTTCCACCTTGTTGACCAAACAACCGGCGAGGTCACTGTCTAGTTTCCCAGGAGGTCCTCCAGCACAATCACCGCATATCGTCGGGCCATCCAATCGAGGCGAAGATAGATGACAGTCGCTCCGTGCTGCCAGTCTTTGAGACCGAGCTGAGGGAAATCCGGTTGCTGCCATGTATCCGGTTAGTAGGGCCTGGTCTTCCCAGGCGCGGATGGAAGTCCGCGTTTAATGCAAACTCGACCCCTCCCTGACCGGAGGCACTCTCTGGGCTAGCGCGGTGGGAGGAGGCGGAGGTCCTGCCACCGCCCTATCCACTTGCGAAACATGGCTTCGGTGTCAACGCACTCGCCGAAACCCGCTTGGCGGGCTTTGATGGTGCTCACGAGCATCGGCGGCGGCGCCTGGGTGAAGCCATACGCGAAGACCGAGTCGGTAAACTCAAATGATCCGCCAACCAAAGCGGCAAGATCCGTGGGCGCGCGCAGTTTGTATTTGGTAACTATCGCGCTCCACTCGGCGGCGCGCGCCGGTATTTCTTCGCGCAATGAGTGCGGCTCTGGTGCACCGACCCGCATCCCAAACGCATCGGCGATCACGGGCCAGACCTCGGTCCACACGAACACGTCGCCGTTGGTGATGTTGAAAATTTGATTGGCACAGGCGGGACTGGTCGCTGCCCATTCCATCGAATGCGCCAGGAGGTCGGCATCGATCGCTTCCACAACTCCGGGCCTGCCGCCGGGAAATGACAACGGAAGCCCGGCTTCCTTTCGCAGCGCCGCGTAAACCCCGAGCGCGGGAAGGACGTTAAGATTGCCGCCGATCGCCTCACCGAAAACGATCTGGGGGCGCAGGATCGTCCAGCTCCAGTCCTTCGCGTACTGCTTCGCGCGCAGGTAGTCCTCCTGCAGCCAGTAAAAGTTTTCGTGCTGGTGGCGCGGATTACCCTCCCGCGCGGGGATTGGAATCGGTGCGACATGCGCGCCGTAGGCCTTGGTACCTTGCAGCAGGGAGACGTGGCGCAGTTCGCGGGCAACCGCGGAGAGCGGCTCGAACAGGTTTCGCAGCATCGCCAGGTTGGTTTCCATCTGATCCCGCTCACGCCATCCGCGAATCAAGCCGGTGGAGATTTTTTCGAACAAGGCCGCATACACAACATGGGTCACATCGCCCATTGCGCCAAACACCTGGCGGCAGCGCCTTTCATCCATCAGGTCCACGGAAATGAAGTCCGCACCATGACGATCGAGCGGGGGACGACGCGAGACCGCTATGACTTCCCAGTCGTCGCGCCCGCCGAAATGCTTCAGCGCACCGTAGCCAACCAGACCGGATGCACCGGCGATCAAGAACTTTCGCTTGTTGGTCACTGCGACCCTCCCCGCCAAGAATTCACCGCCAAAGAGTGACAGAGACCAGGGACATGGAAAAGAAAGCGCCGCCTCTCGATCGCGACGCGCGATGGTCGTCGCAAGCCGCGCCACGACGAGAATGCCGCGTTCAGATGGTGCCCAGAACAACCAGAATCAAGACGATGACCAGGACGGCGCTCAAGGTTCCTGATGGATAGCGCTTCACCTGAAAGTGTACGGCCCCGTGGCCATCGCAATCAGTAGGAACCGTAAATACGAGCAGGAGGACTGAGGACATCGATCTACTTGTTGACTGGTCACTCAGAGCATATGGACCACGAGGAACCACAGGACCAACATCGAGATCGGTACTCCTAGCAGCCATGCAATCATGTAGCGCATCGGTAATTCCTTCCTTTAGGTTTGGGTCAACGATCTTCGGGGGGCGACGCGGCTAGTCGATGTTTTGTTTCGCCACGAATCCCGAGTGGCCTTTCATCGGACCCTGGGCAATTTCGACCACGGCGCCGTTTTCGTCACTCGATACAACTGTCACCTGGGTCTGGTCATCAATGGCCCAGGCGATAAAGTTCTTGCGCACAGCGCCGGCCATTCCTTCAATTCCGCCTTGTTGCTGCATTCGCGAAACTCTCAGATAGGTCTGCTCGTCGGGATACATCGGCACGGAATGTTGATTGGCGCTTGCGACGAGCTTGTGCGAGACGATTGGCTCTCCGCCCTGGCATGCGACCACGGCAAAAGCCGACGCAACCAGGAGGGTCACCAGAAAGTTGAATTTGCCTCTCATTTTTTAGCCCACATCACGCATTCTTCGCCTGACTCTTGCTGACTCATTCAGTGCGCTTAAGGTCATCGCATGCGTCGTTCGCGTTCATGGAGCACTGCTGCGACGAAGCGACTCCCGATAGAAAGCATCGGACGTGCCATGGATTCGGTGGTCAGGTTGCGCGAGACAAGTGCGCGTACGCGACGCTTCAGACCACGAAACGCAAGACGAGATGTTTCGCCCAGTAAAATTTACCGGGAAATAGGGGGTGTTGCGGGTCGAAAACAACAGCTAAGGTGGCGCCGATTGTAGTGCCGCGCGCAGAGCGTAACTGAAAGAAACCGGACTAAAGTCCCTTTTCAGTCCATCAAGGTTCCGCCTTTTCGCGCCCTGGCCGATTCATCATGCGATGGTCAATGCGCGCAACCACTTCGTCCCTTTGATTGATCAGGGTCGAGCGCACCACAGCGAACACCATCGTGCCCGTTCGACCGGTCTTTTCGTAGACCTCCTTCACCTCCGAAGAAACCCTGATCAAATCACCCGGCCGAAGCGGCTGCTCGAGCTCAAAATCGATGCCGGCCATCAACCCGCCGCGCCTGAATACCGGAATCTGCTCAAAAACGTCGTCGCCGTAGCGGAAGCCCGCGACAAATGCCGGGGGAGCGATGATCCCCCCGTACGGTCCCTTGGCCGCCGCCGCTTCGTCCACGTAGAGCGGATTGGTTTCACCCACCGCGGCGCAGAAACTGGCGATACGCTCGCCGGTCACCAGAATCGGCTCCCGCCCCAGGTAAGTGCGGCCCATGAATTTGGTCTGCCCCTGATCCATCGGCGATCCGATAAGTAGCACACTTCTTGCGCAGGCGGGCCCACCTTCGGGGCTGTTTTCGATGGTGACCGCACGACGATTGCGGCCATCCGGCGCGAGGTCCACGATGGGGTGACGAGGAGTGTAAAACATGAAGCTCGCCAGGTATTCGACCAAGGGTGAAAACAAGCTGGGTGCGGTCAAGGGCGATGGCCTCGTCGAACTTGGCAAGCGATTTCCTGCGGTGTCTCACGACATGATCGATTTGATCAGGCGGTGGCCCGAAGTCGGTTCCGCGATATCGCAGCTGGTCGCTGACTCGGCACCCGATGAACCGCTAGCAAACGTCCATCTGTTGGCGCCGGTCGAGAGGCCGGGCAAGATTATGGCGATCGGCCTCAACTACGCCGACCACGTGCAGGAGGCGCGGCAGAAGATGCCGCCCCATCAGATTTGGTTCACCAAGGCGGTGACCGCGATCAACGGACCGTTCGATCCGATTCAACTTCCGCGCGCTTCCTCACAAACCGACTACGAGGCGGAGCTGGTCGTCATCATCGGACGACGGTGCAAGCATGTGGCCAAGGAGCGCGCTCCGGAAGTAATCTTTGGATTTTGCGCGGGTAATGACGTTTCGGTGCGGGACTGGCAGCTCCAAACGACGCAATGGGTGCTAGGCAAGTCGTTTGATACTCACGCGCCGATTGGTCCGTGGATTGTTACCCCGGATGAACTGGGCGATCCCCACACCATGGGAATTCGCTGCTTCGTCAACGACGAGCGGCGGCAGAATTCCAACACCAGGCATCTGATCTTCAACGTGTTCGATCAGATCGCGCATCTCAGTCGCGCGATGACCCTGGAGCCGGGCGATGTGATTTTCACCGGCACCCCCGGCGGAGTCGGGATGGCGATGAGTCCGCCGCAGTTTCTTAAGGCAGGAGACAAGGTGCGGGTCGAAATCGACCGGATCGGCGCGATCGAGGCAATCGCCAGTGCCGAACCTCTTTCCTGATCGCGCGACCGCCGAGTCGCGGAGATTTCCGCCGTGCAGCTCACCGGGGTTGCGACGTGACGGCACGCGTTTGCCAGGCGGGGCCTGGCGACGACGGGATCGATGTGCCAGGCAAACCCGCGGAGGCTGCTGCCCGGGGGGTCTTGGACTGGTTTCGCGGTGACAAATTAAGCGGCCGCTTTTCCCCGCGAGTGCCGAGCTATCCATGAGGGTTTAACCATGAATCTGGTCACCGAGGCCAAACGGCTCGCGCCGCAGCTTGCGGAAACGGCCGCCAGGGATCGCGAATTGCGACGGCTGAGCGATCAGACCTGGAAACTTCTGCTGGACGGTGGCTTCCTGCGTTCGCTTCAGCCGGCCCGCTGGGGTGGCGGCGAGGTAGCGTTGATCGATTTTGTCGACGCGATGACCGAACTATCGCGCGTCTCGCCCGCGGCGGGGTGGGTGGCCGGAGTAATCGGAGTGCATCCGTGGCAACTCGCGCTTTTCGATGATGCAGCCCAGCGCGAGTTGTGGGACGAGGATGCGGCGACGATGCATTCGTCGTCATACAACCCGACCGGCAAGGCCGAGAAGGTTGCCGGCGGTTACAGGGTCTCAGGACGTTGGTCATTTTCGTCTGGCTGTGATCACTGTCGCGGGGTCATGCTGGGAGCGATCTGCGGATCGCGCGAGGTCGCGGGAAAACCCGTCCGCGATTTTCGATCGTTTCTTTTGCGGCGCGACCAATACCAGATCGATGACAATTGGCAGGTCGCCGGACTCCAGGGAACCGGCAGCAAGGATATCGTAGTCGCCGACGCGTTTGTCCCCGAACATCGCAGTCAATCGCATATTGACTACGCGACGAATCTCCCCTTGCCGGGGCAGAAGCTCAACGATGGACCCTTGTATCGCCTCCCCTGGTCGGTGGTATTCCACATGGCGCTGGCTTCGGCGACGCTCGGCTCGGCGCGTGGCTTTGTGGACCTGTGGATAGCACACACACGCGATCGCACTCTGAGCTTCGGTGGACGCGCGGCCGATGATGCGTTGATGCAGAAGCGACTTGCGGAAGCGACCTGGTACCTCGATGCGTCCATCCTGCAGATGCGGGCCGACGCCATCGAGTTGGGTGAGATGGCTCAGGCGCGCAAAGCGGCGCCGATGGAACTGCGCGCGCGGATGCGCTGGAACCTGAACCGGGGATGCGAGCTGGTCGGTCAGGCGGTCGCAGAGCTCTTTCGCGCCGCCACCGGCCGTACCGTTTTCCTGGATCATCCGCTACAGCAGCGCTTCCACGACCTCCAGGCCGCGATGGCGCACGCCTACCTGACGCCCGACCAAGTGGCGCGGGCGGTCGGCGGGTCATTGCTCGGAACCTCGAAGCCGGAGTTTATTCTGTAAGTCGAATCCGGCTGTAAGGAGTTGGTTATGGCGGAGAAGATAGCGATTAACAGCGTCGTGCAGAAATACGCGAGTATCGCCGAGGCCCGCAAGATGTCGGGACTGCGCCTCATCCTTGGCGCGATCGCGGTTCCCGGTCCGTGGCGCGAGGCGTGCAAGGGAATTTTTTACGTAAAGAAAGTCCCATACGTTCCGGTCGCGGCAGTTGGCGATGACGGGACTGATCGGGAGTTGATTGAATGGACGGCACAAAGCAGTGCGCCAGTCGCAATCTGGAACGAGGAGCGGCCGCGTTCGACCTGGATTGAGCAGCTCTACCTTGCCGAACGGCTTGCGGCGAATCCTCCGCTGATCCCGGCGTCGATCGAGGAACGGACGCGGATGTTCGGTTATGCGAACGAGCTGTGTGGCGAGAACGGACTGGGATGGTCGAAGCGACTCACGATGATCCACTCAACGGTGAGCAATCCCTCCACGCCCGATAACGTCAAAGGATTCTGGCTCAAGTTTGGCACCAAATATGGCTACAGCGCCGGGGCGGCGCAGGCGGCACCCCCACGGATGATCGAGATTTTGGGTTTGCTCGATGCACGATTGTCACAGCAGGGCGCGAAAGGCAGCCGCTTTCTGGTCGGCGATCGATTGTCGGCGCTGGATATCTACTGGGCCACGTTTGCCGCGCTGCTGCGCCCGCTGGAGCCCGAGCTTTGCCCGATGGCCACCGGATTTCGGGACTTCTATTCGGAAACGAACCCCGCAGTAATCGCGGCCCTTTCACCGCGGTTGTTGGAGCACCGCGACTTCATTTATCGCGAGTACCTGGAATTGCCGGTGGTCTTCTGAGTTTTGCAGTGGCCGAACGAGGCCGCGCCGCGGTTCGAGGGAGGGTCTCCTGCGCCTGATGCCGATGTGCTGGCTGGCATCCACGCAGTGTCGGGCGCATCCGCGCCAGACACGCCTGTTGGATGACAACCCTGGGGTGGGCTTTAACCTGCCGCCCGGGCAAATGCGTCGCGGATCGCTGGGCTAGGGAGCCTGCGGCGATCGCTTGCTGGGATCGCTGTTAGCCTTGGTCGATTGTTTGCGTTTACGAGCCGCTGGTTTGGCGGCGGTCGGCGTACCGTCGAGCGCATCTTTCGCCTTCGCCACCATCGATCCGATACGGCTTTTTCGAGGAGCGCGCGGTCCGGTGCTCTTGCTGCCCGCGCCGTTTGTGGATTTCACTTCGAGACTCAGTTCGCGCAACGCGGCCTGCCAGTGCTGCAACTCTCGCCCTTGCGGACGCCCTTCACGCTCCCAGATGTAATATGCGCGTTCGCGCACCTCTGCTTCGTTAGCAATCGTCATCATCCTCAACCCTTCCAATCATCAAAAAAATAAGGCTGCTCACGCACTCTCTCATGCGAACAAGCATCCGACGTGCCATTGACTCGCCAGCCGATTTTACACGATCGCGCGTGGCGATGCGCGATCCGATCTGTGAAAAGCGGATGAATCTGAACGGCCGGCCGTGCTTTGTGAACAAGTCATCGCCCTACGCTGTGTGCAAATGCTGCCGGCAGGGTCAGCACGCGCCTTTTCCCCAGGGCCAAGAGCGGCTATTTGGTCACGTCGACCGGCGGAGTCGGCTGACTCAACTTGGCCGTGACGTCCGCGTCGGTCATGTCGTAAAGCCGCTCCATCCCGTCCATCATTGGCTTGCCAGAATTCGGGGGCGGCTGCGCGACCCTGCCGCCCTGACCCTGGAAAGGTGGCGGATTCCGATAACGCCGCAGGTCGGATGGACTGATGCCGGCAAGGCGCACCACCTCGGGATCGAGCCACGCATCCGGGTTGATGCCTTTTCCCTCGGAGGTTGAAAACTCGAGCATGATCCCCTCGGGGGCGGCCAGATAGATCGATTTGCAGAAGCCGTGGTCCAGGGGCCCCATTACCCAGTACCCATGCGAACGGACCCGATCACGCATCGTCAGGAGGTCCTCTTCGGTGTCGACGTTGAGCGCGACGTGTTGCATCACGCCTGCGGCGACCGGTCTTGCCGGAGAGCCCGCGTGCGAGACACCTTTGACGCCCTGGATCTCCCCGATCTCCGGCGATTCCACAAATGCGATGGAAGAGCTGTCGTTCAACTTGAGGAACCCGTGAAAGGTGTTGTCGACGCCATGCATCCAATAAAGCGCAACCAGCTCCATCCCGACGACCTGCGTGAAAAATTCGATCTGACCCTTGATGTCCTTGGTGCAGATCGCGAGGTGATGAACTCCGTTAGGAAGACCCATGTTTGAAAACCTCCTTGACCAACGCGGCGTCTGCTTCCTCCTTACTCCTTCTGCATCCTCGTGCAAGCGCCAACCATTGTCTGGTTGGCCCCGCGGCTCCGGGAATCACTCGTGACCGCAGATCGAAATGGGCCCGAACCTTCAATGAAGTTCTCGGTGGGTTGGAGGTCGGCTGAGGAACCGTCAGGACTGTCGCCCGTGTTTTACAATCTCGCCACTTTCTTCTACAGACCAGTTCTACAGAAGACTTAAGCGCGGAGGTGAGCTATGAGCCTGGTTCCATACCCCGATATCGGAAAGCTGCCCGAAGAGGTACGCAACGTGCTCGCCCAGGCGCCGGTGCAGCTGAATATTTTCAAGATGCTGGCTAACGCCGAGACCTGTTTCGTTCCATTTTCGCGGCTCGGGGCGGCAATCTTGGGCCGGCAGAAGCTGGACGCGAAGTTGCGCGAACTGGCGATCCTGCTGGCAGTTAAGATGGAGGGTGGCGAGTACGAATGGGTGCAGCACGTGCCAATCGCGATTTCGCTGGGTGCGACCCAGGCGCAGGTGGATGCGATCGCGGATCGCAGGTTGGCGGCGTCTTGTTTCAGCGATCTGGAACGGACGGCGCTTCGGTTCACCGAGCAGGTGGTGGAAAAGGTCAGGGCCGATGAGCCAGTGGTTAGGGAGGCCCTGGGGTTCTTGTCGCCGCGCGAAATTGTCGAGCTGATCATGACCATCGGCTTCTACATGATGGCCGCACGAATAACCGAGACGACCCGCACTGACCTCGATCCGCCTGCCGGCACCAGGGTGATCGATCAGATTCGGCGCACTCAGTAGTCGCGGCGGGCGATCGATGGTGGCGAACTCCAATAGATCCGCGCCGAGCTGAGAGCGACTGGTGCCGCGCCCTGGTCGCGGCGCGGTCCGGAGTGTGGGGCGGCGGCGCGACTCGTATCTGTGTGATCTGATATGGTTCGAATTCGTAGTCGGCGGCGCCCTGCGCGATGGGCACCGGGGTCCGGGAGATTTTACCCTAGTGGCATTGGACGACGTTAATTCCGCACCTGTCGCAGTGCGCGACGTTTTTGGACCCGCAAGTCCGAAAGAGCCTGCCCCGGACACTATTCAATTTCTGGCGCCGCTCATCGTCGGCTGCGCGCTGTTCATGGAGATGCTCGACTCGACCGTCATCTCCACCGCCCTGCCCGCGATCGCGCATTCCATGCATGAAGATCCGATCCGGCTGAACCTCGCGATCACCTCGTACTTGTTGAGCCTGGCGGTATTCATTCCGGTGAGCGGCTGGATGGCGGACCGGTACGGCTCGCGCACCGTGTTTCGCACCGCGATAGCGCTGTTCACCGTCGGCTCGATCCTCTGCGGCCTCTCGCAATCGCTCTCACAACTGGTCGGCGCGCGCATTGTGCAGGGCTTCGGCGGGGCAATGATGGTTCCGGTCGGACGCCTGATCGTGCTGAAGACGATTCCCAAGTCCGAACTGGTGGCGGCCATGTCGTATTTGACGGTACCTGCGGTGCTCGGACCGGTGGTGGGGCCGCCGGTCGGCGGGTTTATTGTCACCTACTACTCATGGCGGTGGATTTTTTTCATTAACGTCCCCATCAGCTTCATCGGAATCACGCTGGTGACGATGTTCATTGAGAATATCCACGAGGAGGATGTTCCGCCGCTGGACCTGAGCGGCTTTATCCTCACCGGGCTGGGGCTTGCGGGACTGGTTTTCGGCTTCGAGATGCTGGGCCGCGGAGTCCTGCCGGTCAGCCTGGTGATGTGCCTGCTCGCCGGCGGTGGACTGTGCTCGGGCGCGTACGTGATCCACGCGCGGCGCACGCGGTTCCCGATTATCGATCTCGCATTGCTCAAGATTCCGACCTTCAGCTCTGCGACGGTTGGCGGCGGGCTGTTCCGGATGGGAATTGGCGCGCTGCCGTTTCTGATGCCGATGTTGCTGCAGCTCGTGTTTGGCCTCACTCCGTTCGCATCGGGGATGATCACGTTCACCGGGGCAGCCGGTGCCCTGTTCATGAAGCCGACGGCACCGCCAATAATCCGGCGGTTCGGGTTTCGCAACGTGCTGGTCAGCAACGGGGTGCTGAGCGCCTTCATAATGATGAGCTACGCGCTGTTCCGTCCGTCGACCCCGCACTCGCTGATTATCGCCACGCTGCTGGTGGGCGGATTCTTCCGCTCGCTTCAGTTCACCGCGCTCGGCACGCTCGCCTACGCAGACGTTCCGCCGATACTGATGAGCAATGCGAGCAGCGCGTCGAGCATGGCGCAACAATTGTTCCTCAGCCTGGGGGTGGCGACCGCGGCCCTGCTGCTCCACGTAAGCCTGCATGGACGCAGTGTCGCAACGCTCTCGTGGCAGGACTTCACGCTGCCGTTTGTGATCACCGGGGTCCTCGCGATTGGATCGTCACTCATCTACCTGTGGCTCGATCCCAACGCCGGAGCAGAAGTGAGCGGGCGCCGGGGCTCGGTCGCCATCTCCAGAACTGTTCGGGCGGCGCCCGACGTTGAAGTCGCTGATTGATAGCGGTGAAGGGCCGGGGTTCTACGGGTCTTTTCATCCTGCGGCCGGCACGCTAATTACCGCACACGGCGATGATTTGTGGCGCCGCTTGGGCCGCGATAGAGGTGAATCATGGGACCACTAACCGGATATCGAGTAATCGAATTCGCGGGCATCGGGCCGGGACCGATGTGCGCGATGCTGCTTTCGGACATGGGCGCCGAGGTCCTGCGTATCGACCGGACCGCCGCGGCGGGGCTCGGAATTTCGATGCGGACGAAGTTCGACCTCCTCAACCGCGGTCGGCGTTCGGTCGCATTCGATCTCAAAAAGCCCGAGGCGATAGCAGCCGTCATGCGCCTGGTCGAAAAAGCCGACGCTTTGATCGAGGGGTTTCGGCCCGGCGTCATGGAGCGGCTGGGACTGAGTCCCGACCAATGCCTGGCGCGCAATCCGCGGCTGGTTTTCGGGCGCATGACGGGCTGGGGCCAGGTGGGACCGCTGGCCGAAGCGGCGGGACACGATATCAATTACATCGCGCTCACCGGAGCGCTGCATTCGATCGGGCGTACGGGTGATCGGCCATTGCCGCCGCTCAACCTGGTCGGTGACTTCGGGGGCGGCGCTCTCTACCTGGCGCTCGGCGTAGTGGCGGGACTGCTCGAAGCGCAGAAGTCGGGCAAGGGACAGGTGGTGGATGCGGCGATGGTCGACGGCGCTTCGTCGCTCATGACCGCAATCTACGGGATCAAGGCGGCGGGAATGTGGACCAACAATCGCGGCGAGAATCTGCTCGACACCGGCGCGCATTTTTACGAGGTCTACGAGACCAGTGACGGAAAGTTCGTATCGATCGGATCGATCGAAGCCAAGTTCTATGAAGAGCTGCTCGATCTTTCCGGGCTCAAGGGCCAGGAATTGCCCAACCAGATGGATCGCACCGCGTGGCCCGCGTTGAAGCAGCAGCTGGCGAAAATCTTCAAAAGCAAGACCCGTGACGAGTGGTGCAAGATCATGGAAGGCAGCGACGTGTGCTTTGCGCCCGTGCTGAGCATGGAGGAAGCGCCCAAGCACCCCCACAACCGGCATCGCGGGACCTTCGTGGAAGTGGAAGGGGTGGTTCAGCCGGGTCCTGCCCCGCGCTTCAGCCGGACGCCGGGCGAAGTCCAGCGGCCACCTGCAAGCCCCGGTGAGCATACCGAAGAAGCTCTGCATGATTGGGGCTTCAGCACCGTGGACCTGGAGAAGCTTCGCGCGCAAGGCGCGATCGTGCAAAGCAAGTAGCGACGGCCGCTGCGGCCGGGAAGGCACGCAGCCAAACAGCAGCGCCCCAGCCGGCGACCCCGGACTTACCGAAGTACCGCGTCGATCCAGCACGCGTCCCGGGCCTCTGCGCAACGACGCATCTCGGCCGAGAGGACTCCAGTCGGCCGCGCGCCGCTGTCCCGCTGAGCAGCGGCCCCTCCGGAGCGCGCCATGAATGCGCCGTGTCCTCTCCCCAAAATCGGCGAGGACCGGCGCTGGTTGCGAAGGATTTCCGGAGCCAACCGCCGGCATGGCCCGCGGGTAAACGCCAGTCTCGAAAAGCAACTTTGGTTCTCGTCAAGTGCGGCAAGCTGGACTAGAGTCACGGGTTGCAAATGCACAAGGAGATCGGTATGCGACTTAACACCTGGCGGGGATCTCTTGCGCTGGCTTTGCTCGGGCTGCTGGCCGCGGGAGCGGCCGCGCGCGCCGAGACCTGGAATATCGACCCGGCCCACACGACAGTGGAATTCTCGGTGCGGCACATGATGATTTCCAATGTAAAGGGTCAGTTCGAGAAGCTGTCCGGTACCGTCGCCGCCAACGGCAACGACCCCAACTCGGTGCAGATCAGTGCCGTGATCGATGCGGCTTCGATCAATACCCGGGTCGAAAAGCGCGACGCCCACCTGAAGAGCGCGGCTTTCCTGGACGTGGACAAGTATCCCACCATCACCTTCAAATCGACCAAGGTCGAGGCTGAGGGATCCAACAAATGGAAGGTCACCGGCGACCTGACCCTGCATGGCGTAACCAAGCCGGTGGTCCTCGAGGTCGAGACCACCGCACCGATCAAGGACCCCTCCGGCAAAACCCGCGCCGGGGCATCGGCAACCACCAAGATCGATCGTAAGGATTTCGGCGTAATCTGGAATAAGCCGATGGAGACGGGCGGGGTGTTGGTCGGTGAAGACGTGTCGATCGCGATCGAGGTCGAGGCCGTCCAGTAAGGAAGGAGAAGGAAACCATGGAGTTTGGACTGCAACTGGCCAACATGGAACCGGCGCGGGTGCGCTCCATCGCGCAAGCGGCCGAAGGGCTCGGCTACGATCTGATCGTCTTCCCCGATCACATCGTGAACGAGGGTCCCGAGCGACAGTACGACCCGCATGCGCTGGTGTACGATGCCATGCTCATGGCGGCGACCGTGGCCGACGCCACCAGCAAGGTCAGGATCGGCCACCTGGTGCTGTGTAATCTGTTCCGCCATCCCGCCGTCACCGCACAGAGTCTGGTGGCGCTCGACCACCTGAGCAACGGCCGATTGCTTGCGGGTCTGGGTACCGGATGGACGGAAACCGAATTTCAGATGACGGGGATTCCTTTTCCGCCGATCACGGAGCGACTCCGGATGCTGGATGAGTCGCTGGAGTGCATTCTCTCGTTGTGGGCAAACGAGCGGACTACCTTCAGCGGCGAGTTCTACCAGCTCCGCGATGCGATCCTGTGGCCCAAACCCATCCAGAAACCGCATCCACCGATCATCGTCGGGGGCGGCGGCAAGGGGCTGCTGCGAATCGCGGCCAAGTACGCGGACAACGTCAACATCGTCCCGGACGCAGGAAAGCCCGGAAAAGTCTCGCTCGACCAGGTCAAGAAGATGACCGACGAATCCTTTCGCAAAAAGATCGATTTCGTGCGCGAGGAAGCACAGCGCCGCGGGCGCGATCTCGCGGAAATCAAGTTCAGCAACTTCATCTTCGCCCACACCATAACCGATTCGAAGGAAGCCACCCGCCAGACGGCTGAGATGATGGCGGCCGGTTTTGGGATGCCCGGCGGCGAAGCGATGCTGCATTCACCGCTGTCGCTAATCGGTACCCCCGACGAGTGTATCGCGGAGTTAAAGCGCCGTGCCAAAAGTTGGGGTGTGTCTCAATTCATATTCGCGACGGCGATGGGGATCGACGAAGCGCAGACCCGCAGGCTTTACGAGCAAGTTCTTTCGCACGTGTGACAAAATCAACCAGGAGAGAAGTCAATGGAAACCATACGCTTTGATGACGTGGAAAAGCTGCGTTCGAAGGTCAGCCAGGAGTATGGCAGCTGGTGCAAACCGATCGAGGTAAGCCAGCAGAAGATCAACCAGTTCGCCGACGTGACCGGCGATCATCAGTGGATTCATATCGATATCGAGCGCTGCAAAAAGGAGAGTCCGTTCGGGGGTCCGGTGGCGCATGGATTTCTGACCTTGAGCCTGCTCCCTGCCTTCGAATACTCGAATGACTGGCAGGTGGTTGGGTTCCGCAATGTGGTGAACTACGGCGCCAACAAGCTGCGCTTCATCTCGCCGGTACCGGCAGGAGCGCAGGTCCATGCGCATTCGCGCCTGGTCGCAGTCGACGCGCGTCCGCAGGGCACCCAGGTGACGCAGGAGACCGCGGTACACGTGGTTGGCAATGATAAGCCGGCGCTGATTTACGAAGGGATTTTTCTGTACGTGAAGTAACACGGCCTCCACCCGCCGAAACGAACCTCAGCTGCGGTTGCGGACGCGCCGCGAGGGCGGCGCCGCTCACAACCCGCAGACCTTTCCAAACGTGGAGCCTTTGGACATCGTCGGCGCCCGGCCCTAGGATGTGGTGCATGGAAAAGCCGCGGATGCTTGAGGGTTATCGGGTGCTTGATTTCACCCACTTTGTGGCGGGGCCGACCTGCACCCGGATTCTTGGCGAGATGGGCGCCGATGTTATCAAAGTCGAGCGCTCGCCCGATGGCGACCGGGTCCGGGTGCTGGGAATCGTGCGAGATGGGATGAGTAGCTACTATGTGCAGCACAACCATTCCAAGCGCAGCCTCGCGGTCGACCTGCGCAAGGCAAAGGGACGCGATCTGCTGCTTTCGATGATTCCAAAAATTGATGTGGTGGTGGAAAATTTCGCACCGGGGGTGATTGCGAAAATGGGCTTCGGTTACGAAGCTCTCAGCAAGATCAATCCGCGCATCGTCATGTGTTCGGTCTCGGTCGCGGGGCAAACCGGCCCACTCAGTTACAAACCCGGCTACGACTATCTGGGCGCGTCATACGCCGGAGTAATCGATCAGCTCGGCGAACCGGATCACACGCCGATCACCCCGCCCCTGGCGATTGGCGACATCTCAACCGGGGTCGCGGCCGCGATGGCGGTGGGCTTCGCGCTACTCAACCGCGAGCGCTCCGGCGAAGGCCAGTACCTGGACGCGTCGCTGCTGGATACCTACTTCCACATGCACGAATTGTCCGTGCCGGTAGTGTCACTGCGACCCGGTCGATGGTCTCCGAAGCGCAACGGATCGCTCCATCCGACCGGCGCGCCGACCGGGGTCTATCGGAGCAAGCAGGGCTACGTCTTCCTGGTGGTCCAGCAGCACGAGATTGGCCGGCTCTGGCGGGCCATGAAGCGTCCCGAGCTCGCAGAAGATCCCCGCTTCAGAACCAATCGCGATCGAGTGAAGAACCAGGAAGCACTACGTGAGATTATCGAGCAGTGGATGCAGTCCCTTCCGGATCGGGATTCGGCTCTGCGCGAGCTGGATGCGCAGCGCGTCCCGTGCGCCCCGGTGCTCAAGCTCGAGGAATCGATGGCGCAACCGCATCTGCGCGAGCGCAAGACGGTTCGCCGGATCAAGAACGAGGCACTTGGAGAATTCGACCTACCGGGAATGCCGGTGAAATTTTCGCGATGGCCGGATCGCACCGATGTCAAAGCGTCGCGGGTGGGCGCGGACAATGCGGCGATTCTGTCCGAAGTGCTGGGAATGACGGCTGCGGAAATTGAGGAACTCCATCGCGAGCAGGTGTTGCTGACCGCGCCACCGGTTTCGCCGACCAACGCCTCGTAAAACGAGACGGCGTGGCGACCGACAAGGGGATAGCTCCATGGTCACGGCGCGCATGCTGAATCACGTCAACCTGAACGTCAGCGATATCCATCGCTCGGCCCGCTTTTACCAGGAAGCGCTGGGACTGGAGATTGGATTCTGGGAAGGCAAGACCATGGTCTTTCTCCATTCACCGGGCGCGCAGGATACCATCACTCTCTGCCAGGCAGCTTCGGGCGACCCGATCGGTGGCAGCGGCGTGTCGCATTTCGGATTCTCAATTGGGGCCGGGAATCTGGATGAAGCTGTGGACCAGATCCGCCGAGCCGGTGGCAGGCTGTTAAGCCGAGGCAGGCACGGGGGGAGGTATCCATACGCGTATTTTTCCGACCCGGACGGCTACGTCATCGAATTGGGGAACGTATGAAGCACGCAGGACCGCAGGCGCTGGACCAACTCGAACCCGTGCTCGCTAAGTTGCGCAAGCTCGAAGGATTGCGCGAGCGCAAGCGCGGTGCGTTCTATCGTGGCGCGTCGGCGTTCCTGCATTTTCATGAAGACCCGGCGGGATTTTTCGCTGACCTTAAGGTAGCTGACGACTTCGTCCGCTTTCCGGTTAATAGGGGCGCCGAAGTGGAAAGGTTACTCGCCCGCGCAGCGCGGGCGCTCAAGGGATAACTCCCCTGGGGTAGCGCCGTTGGTCAGAGTTTGCTGATTTGGCGACCGCTGAGCCGTGCGCCGCGGGGGCCGAAATGAGCCGGAGCCGGACACTGCTCGGGGCGACTCAGGCACCAGCCAAATCGAACACCCGGTAGCGCCCGGGGAATCGCTCAGGAAAACTACCCGCGCGGGGGGCGCTTGCGTCGCAGGTCAGCGGCCGCGCGGGGGGCTGCCTCCGGGCCGGCACGATGGCGGAGCTTCATATCGTTGCCGCAGTGCGGACAATTAATATCTTTCCATTGCACCCCGCGGCCGCAGAACGGGCATTTGTAACGGTGGCGCGCGACCCAGTAGAAGCCGAGCGCGGTCATTACCACCATCAGCAGTCCGATAAACGTGTGTCGCACGTCTTCCCCGTGAAGATCAGGAGGCGCCGTCCCTGAGCGCCTGCTCCAGTGCACCGATATTCAGTTCATGACCCTGCGCCATCACCACCAGGAATGCCTTCAGTTCGGGGTCCGAAACGTTGGGCAGATTCTCGTTGATCTTGCGAATAACCCATCTTTGGCCACGATTTAGCAGCTCGAGCTTGCCACGAAAATCACCGACCGCTCTGACCTTCTCCACGAAGTCGCCGGTTTTGTTCGATGCGTTGCCGCCGAGCCGCCGCACGTGATGCGCCAGCTCGCCGGCGTAGTAACCTTCGTCATGGGCAACTTTTTTGAGCAGTTCCCTGAGTTCGAGGGAACTGGCTTGCCCGGTAAGTTCGTGAAGTACGCGCCCGCCTGCGCGTTCGGCGTCTCCCAGCGTATTGAGAAATTCCTCGACGTGATTTTCCATCGTTAATACTCCAGGTGGACGCTCCCCTTCACCGCGGAACACCACCGACTTCACAAAGGATGGATTTTAAACGTCTTCAACCATCCGTCTGGCTACCCTTATCGCGACTGCGTTTCAAAGGGGAGCACGCGCGACCCGGTGGCAGCCGCCTCTGGGTGGCGGTTGACCAGCACGAACCTCATCTACAGCACCGGAACCACCGGGCAGTAGGCAGCTCGGAAACGGCTGTAGCCTGAGAGCATGGAGCGGAACATTCGGACGACAGGAGCCAGGGCGTGCGCCGGACTTGGGCTCAACGCAGCCGTGACCCGGCCCGCGAGCAAGGATTCTAGGAGCCCGGGTTGTTCCGGCAGCTCCTCGATTTTCGCTTCCGCACCGGCCGGCATGCCGGCGAATTCCTTCGCCTTGGTCAGCGCGTCGTCGAACGTGCCCACCGCGTCGATGAGCTTGAGCTGCTTCGCCTTCAGGCCGGTCCATACTCGTCCTTGCGCCACATCATTTACCTGCCCGACCGTCATGTGCCGGTCGGCGGCGACCACCTTGAGGAAATAGGCATAGTCGTCGCCCAGGATCTGCTCCTCGAAAATCTTTTGTTGGGCGGGTGTGAAGTCCGTGAACGAGTCGAACATCTCGAAGTTGGCACCACGTGTGACCGAGTCCGAATTGAGATAGACTTTCTGGGTTGCCGGCGAGATATTGAACTTGCCGCCCAACACCCCGATAGAACCGGTTATCGTTCCAGCTTGGGCCACGATTGCCTTGGCCGGAACCGAGATCCAATAGCCGCCCGAAGCCGCATACCCGGACATACTCACCACCACCGGCTTCTTTTTCGCAGTCAATTCGACCTGGCGGCGAATCAACTCTGATGCCAGGGTCGATCCCCCCGGCGAGTCGACGCGGAAAACGACCGCGCGGACGTCATCGTCCTCGCGTGCATCCTTTAGTGCATCGACGATTTCGTCGGAACCCATGGCATTGCTGTCGGGCGAGAGCAGCGGGTCGAACCCGCCCTCGCCATGCTCGATCGCTCCCGACCCATAAATGACGGCTATCTTGTCCCCACCGCCGAACCCATCCAGCAGCCGCGGGCGTGTGTAGTCGTCGTAGTTTTCCAGTTTGTGATGTCCCCCGCTCCAGTTCTTGAGCCTCTCCGTGAACTCGTCTTCGTAGGCAAGCTTGTCGACCAGTTTGACCTTGAGGCTATCGGCGGCGTTTATCGGCGCTTGGTCAACCAGGGTCTTGACCGCCGCCGCATCCAGATGGCGTTCATCCGCGATTTGCCCGACGATCTGATCAAACAGGTCATCGACCAGTGCCTCATCGTCGCGGCGCTGCGGTTCGGTAAATTCCTTGTTGGTGAAGACGTTGAAGGCTGTCTTGTATTGGCCGATTGCGCCGATGTTCGGTCTGATGCCGAGCCAGTCCAGCGTTCCGCGCCCGAAGAACTCCCGCAGTCCGACCCCGATGAGATTCAACTCGCCGCGCGGCATCAGCGAGACGCTATCCGCGGCGGCGGCAACCAGATAGGGCAAATTGCCGGGGTCGCCGTCACCCGCGGTCTCGATGTAGGCAGCGGTCCACTTGCCGCTTTTGCGAAACTTCCTGACCTCCGCGGCAATCTCCTGCGCTTGTGCGAGTTCCATTTCAGGATCGATGACTTTGATCGCCAGACCGATAATTCTGGGATCCTTGGCGCCCCGATCGATCGCGCGCCGCACAAAGTTCAGCGGGGTTCCGTTCGCGTTCAACAGGCCCAATACGCCGTTCGAGCCGCGCTCGACCACCGGTCCCGACAGCGTGACGACCAGGACCGAGTCGGCGGGCACCCGATGCGCAAGGTAATCGGACGCGAGTACGATCACGAACAGCACCGCAATCACAACTATGGTCCGCACGAACCAGCGGAAGATTCTTTTCAGCATTCGGCTCTCCGTTGCGCCCGGCGCCAGGTGGGGCGCCCGGACCGGTGCGCTCCCTATTCCCTTCGCGACAAGCGCCCTGCAAGATAGCCAACCACACCTGCCGGAACGGGGCCAGACTGCGTTTTGACCGGCGCTGGCGGGGACGATCCATGGCGACCGCCTTTAAGCCGCATCCCCTGCTGAGCGAACTCCCGATGGGGAGGACGCACGTCAGAATCATCGTGTTGTGCTTCTTCGCCTGGATTTTCGACTTCTACGATCTGATTCTGTACTCGTTCCTGCTGGTGCCAATCGCCCGCGAGCTGCGCCTGAGCGCGGCCGATTCCTCCCTGGCGCTCGGAACCTCGCTGCTGATGACGGCAGCGGGCGGGATAATCTTCGGGTTCGCCGGCGATCGCTTTGGACGCAAACCGACCATCGTCGTGACGGTCGCGATCTATGGAATTGGTACTCTGCTGTGCGCCGCGAGCAACTCGCTGGTGGAACTGATCGTTTATCGATCGATCACCGGACTTGGGATGGGTGGTGGATGGGCACCGGGGCAGAGTTTGATCGCGGAGAGCGTCCCGGCCCAGTATCGCGCGCGCTACGCGGCATATGTTCAGACTGGAGCACCGCTGGGCATTCTGCTCGCAGCGGCCGTCAGCGGCCAGGTTACGCCGATCGTCGGATGGCGCGCGACGTTTATGCTCTCTGCTGCGCCTGCGCTGATCGTCGCGATCGCGCTCATTCGCTATCTGCCGGAAAGCGATGTGTGGCTTCATACCCGGGCCGCCGCGACGTTCGAGGGCGTGGATCTCCGCACGCTGCGGGAACACCGGCGGGTATTCAGGTTGCTGTTTTTCACCCTGCTACTCAGTTCGGAGGCCTACTGGTTCACCTACACCTGGATGCCGGGTTACCTGGAATTGAAGCGCGGGCTCAGCGCATCGGGCGTGAGTGCGCTGGTTATCTTCATGCAGGTGGGCGGGGTCATCGGTTATGCGATCTTTGGCCTGCTCGCGGATCGTTTCGGGCGCCGGCCGATATACTTTCTGTTCGGGATGGTGATGGCGGTGGGCCTGTTGCCGCCAACCATTTTTTGGGACGCGGCCTCGGGAGTGCGCGGGCTCATCGCGATGGCGATGTTCATGGTTGGCTTCGGCACCGGACTGTGGAGCGGTGTGGCACCGATGATCTCCGAGTTGCTGCCAACCCGGGTGCGCAATACCGCGCTCGGGCTACTGCTCAATGTCACCCGCGGGTTTCAATTCTTCACCCCGATTTTTATCGCGGCGATGGGGGCGCGGGTGGGGTTTGCCCCGACCTTGGCGCTGGGTGCGGTATTCTCGGCCGCAGGCGCTTCGATGGTGTGGACGCTGCCGGAGACCCGCGGGCGGCGGATTACCGCACTCGACAAGGCGGTCGCGCCGAGCCCCGCTCACCCCGACCCCTGACGCCCCTCAGGGGAAGGCGTTCAGGGATGGTGCGGGACCTAAGCCAGAGTCAGCCCGCAAAGCGGACTTCACCGCGCTTTTCGATCCCGGGAACTATGGCGATTTCCCAAGGGGTTCGCGCTCTGTCGAGGAATCGTCGAAGTACAGATGATCGCCCAAGCGGGTCAAGCGCAGCGTGGTGGTCGTCCTGACACCCTGCAGCTCCAGTTCGGTCTTCATCGTGAATCCGCGCGTGGTGCCCGCGTATGAGCTTTCACCCTTGAGCGCTTCGCGCAAGACGCGCCCGCTGGGCGAGATCGAGCCGGGGCCTTGCCCGGGCGACAAACCGAGGACCCGCGCGATGGTGGGGGCTATGTCGAGATTGCCGGTGGGATTCTCATCGGAAAACCCCCGCTTGAAGTCGGGACCGATAGCCGCGGCAAAGTTGTGAATCTCGCGCAGGCCGGCCGCGCCGTGCATACCCATCCCGGTCGTGAAGCCATCGATTTTTCCGGTGTCGGAATAGACCAGACCCTTCACCGGACGCACCAGTTCCTGCGACCTGTTGGGCATCGGCTGCTGGCCCTTGAGTGCCAGTGCGAACGCGAGATTGTTGGGACCGGTGAGTCCCTTGTTGTCGGCGTCTGCGGATTCCGCAAAAGAGATTATCAAATCCGGCGAGCGAGCCTGGTTGAGAAGGCCGAGCGCCGGTTGCGCAAAGGTCCCGTCAACCCATCCCTTGTAGGGGGTCTCGGGTTTGTAGCGGCGGGCATGCCTGGCGGCGGGCGCAACTATCGCCAGCTCGCGCGAAAAGATCGGACCGCACCATTCCTGCGCCGCGCAGAAATCGACGATCTTCTGCAAACGCTCGCGAATTGTCTCGCGAGTCGGGAATGCCGTGGAGGAAAGATAGAGCAAATCGCTGCCGCCGTTGGGCGCGATGACCACATCGTCGGAATCGATCCCTTCCTTTAGTCCGGCCGAGACCAGGAGTGCAGCCAGCCAGACCCGCAGGCGAATCGTGGCAAAGCCGTGATCCGACACCACGATCATATCGGTGCGGTTGTCGAGCTTTGCAGCGGTCACCGCCGCACGAACCGTCGTCAGGTCCTCGTCGGCCGCCTGCAGCGCTTCCATGGCGGGGAGGGTGCCGAGCCCTGCGCGATGCTGGGTGATGTCGGGATTGTGCAGCCACAGGGTAACCAACGCGGGATGGCCGTTCTCGATGGATTGTTTGGCGGCAGGAATCGCGCGATCCGCAACGAACTGCGCAAACGCGCGGTCGCGCTCGCGATCCGAAACGCCCTCACGGGTGGGCGGCGGCAAGGCGTTGTGCGCGTCCGCGAGCGCGGGCGGAAAGGCCGCGTCATCGCTCAAGAAGGTGTAGTTGGCTTGCGGTAGCTTCAGCAGGTCGCGTCCGTCGACGACCGTGTCCACTCGGGAGTCGAACAAAAAGGTCGGTCCGCGCTTTCCGACGATCGCAAGAAACCCGTTCTCGCGCTCCACTTCCTCTGCCACGCTGTCGAGCCCCAGCAGGTAGCCCGCAAATCCGCCCGGGGAATCCAGCGCTGAAAGGGCGTGGGTATCCTCCAGGTCCACGACCTGGGCGAGAGACTTGAGCGGCTCTCGGCTGAGGTCCGCGCCGTGCTGGGCGAGCGCGGGGCCAAGGTACATCGTGTCGCCAAAGATACCGGTCGTTCCCGCCGGAGCACCGGTCGCAAGCGTGGCCGCATTGACCATCGTGACGGTCGGGAATTGCGAGTGCTGGCGGTCGAAGCGAACCCCCTCGCGCGCGAGATTATAAAGATGTGGCATGTCGTGCTGGGTGACGGAATCGGGACGCAGGCCATCACAAACGACCACAATGAAAAGGCGTGGGTTCCTGCGGCTCTGCGCGGATGCCGATCCGCGCGCCAGACCAACCAGGCCGATGAGAATCAGAGGAACCCGCAAGAGAAGCCGCTTCATGAGTCAGAGCATCAAAGCGGGTGACTGACGGTGAAGTCAACTAAAGGGTCGTGGCACGCGGTCTATCCCGAGTCGTTAACCGGCTGGAAAGGTGCACGCCGCGCCCCACGGGAGATCGCCGGCGCGCGGGGAGAGATGCGCGGGTCCCGGTCCCGCCGAGCGCTTGCGGCCCGCCCCGGGTGCGCGATTTTGGGAGGTGGGCTTATCAGGCCGAGACGTCCCCCAACCGCGGTTTCAAGTGCCGCGCAGCTTTTGGTAGCGTTCGGTGCGGGAGGGTAGAACGTTGCGCATCGCGTTGCTCGGACAGGCAGCTTTCGCGGAGAAAGCGCTCGAGACACTAGTCAAACATGGCGACGAGATCGTACAC
>JAFAHS010000432.1 GCA_019237115.1 Deltaproteobacteria bacterium | reverse complement strand
CGTCAAGTTCGTCAAGAAACACAATAGCCGGCGCTACTTCCTTGGCCTGGCGAAACAAATCGCGCACCCGGCTCGCTCCCACCCCCACGAACATCTCCACGAACTCCGAAGCGTTCAGACTCAGGAACGGAACGCCGGCTTCGCCGGCGACGGCACGCGCCATCAGCGTCTTGCCGGTCCCCGGAGGTCCGACCAACAGGACGCCTCTTGGAATTCGCGCCCCGAGGTCGTAATACTTTTTTGGATGCCTCAGGAAGTTGACTTCCTCCTGGAGCTCGGCCTTGGCCTCGTCGGCTCCCGCCACATCGTTGAAAGTGATTTTCGGCTGATCGCTGCTGTAACGCTTGGTGCGGACGCGCCCGAAGCCGAACAACCCAGACTGGGTGCGGGCCGCTCGACTGGACAGCCACCAGAACAAACCAACCAGCAGTATCAGCGGACCCCACCCAAGCAATAGCTGAACGAACCAGGGAGTTGACGATGACGAGACTTCGACTTGGACGTGATGCGCGGTAAGCAACGGCATCAGTCCGGGGTCACCGACGGTGGCCGGAAACGTGGTCGAGAACTCGCGATTTGCGGCCTGCGGTGCGGGTTCAAGACTCGTCTGCGGGTTTGGGAGAGCCGATTTCGCGGAGGTGGTTGAGGTCGAAGAAGCGGGCGATGGGGAAGCGCTCTCACCGGGTGGCCACGGCACCGGCTTCAGAAATTCGCCATCGATGGTGTCGCCCGCGATATGTATCCGAGAGACGTTGTTGTCTGCCAGTTGTGCCAGAAATACCGAATATGGAATGTGCTCTCTGGGCTGCGAACGCGGCCACAGGCTCGATAGGTACCAGAGAAACAGCAGCAGCGACGTGACCCACCAGAACAGCAGGATGCGCGGCCGCTCCGGCCCTGGCCCTCTCTTCCCGTTCTCCGAATCCCGCTCGGGCATTTGCCTCTTAGGCTCAAAAGGGGGGGAGCGGATTGGCTCTCCTTGTCGCCCCCGGTTTAGGCCCCCAAAGATGCTGGCTCATCGCGAGGCGTCCGGCAACCGAGCGAAACCCGCCTGGCGATGTCGCCTTGCGGACTCTTCATCGTTTTCACCTCTGACCGGTCGAAGACGAAAGCTCATCGTGGGCATTTTCGCAGAGTGGCGTGAGGATCCAGGAGAAACGCTCACCGGCCGCGTGGGGCTTCTTCGTGGGCGTATTTTCACCCGTTCCCAGGTGATTTCGTCTTTCGAGTCCTGAGGGCACCTACAGCGCTTGCTTAGCAGTAAGTTCTCTGGTTACGGCCATGCTTTTCCCCAGATAACCAATCGGACCCATCGTTTCGGGAGTTCTGCCTGGGCGCGGCTTTCCACCGGGGTGCGATCTCCTGAAGAGAGCTGGACGCAACATTTGGCAACATTCGTGCTCCGGGCTGGCGCCATTGGTGACACCCGGTTTGCGTTCTTGCTAGTGCGGTCCGGCATTCGATGCTGGCGCGGGGTTTGCTCAAGATTTCAGGGTCGGGAGTTGTTGGTCAAATCGACAAATATGGAGGACACAACCATGGCAGCGCTGTTACCCTGGAGACCTTTCCGCGAGCTCGAACGGATCGCACGCCGATGGGATTCGCCGTTTCGGCTGTTCGAGGAGTTCGAGAATGGTTTCGAAGAAAACTTCGTTCCCGCCATCGAGAGCTACGTACAGGACGGAAACCTGGTGGTTCATGCTGATGTACCCGGCCTCGAACCCAAAAATATCGAGGTGAGCGTTCTGGGCAACGTCTTGACCATCAAGGGCGAGCGCAAGAACGAGAAAGAGGTGAAAAAGGAGGACTACCTGCGCCGGGAGGTTTCCTACGGGAGCTTCGAGCGCCGGATGACCCTGCCCGAAGGGACCGCCACCGAGCAGGTCAAGGCGGCCTTCAGGAACGGAGTGCTGGAGATCACGCTGCCGTTGGCAAAAGCGGCGGTGGCTCGGAAAGTCGCGATCGAAGCCGGAGGGGAAAAGACGGTAGAGATTTCCAAGAAGTAGCGGGCGGACCTGGCCCGGCCAGGAGGTCGAGGCTCGGGTCGCCCACATCTTTGCCCGTGGTCGCGCACGATCGCGTCGGCTCGGTGGAAACCCCATCGTCCACTTAAGACAAAGCATCGCGCGGGGAGAGTCCCGCAATGAATGTTGAACGGGTGATGAAGCGAGACGTCAGGGCGTGTCGGCCGGATGATACGCTCAACCGCGCCGCGCAATTGATGTGGGACAACGCTTGCGGCTGTGTGCCAATCGTCAGCGAGCGCGACCAGCCAATCGGCATTCTGACCGATCGCGATATATGCATGGCGGCTTACACGCAGGGCCGACCTTTGAGCGAGATTACGGTAGCAACTTCGATGGCCAACAAAGCCATCACCTGTCGCACTGAGGACGACGTGCACAGCGTGATCGACTTGATGCGAGAGCACGCGATACGGCGCGTGCCCGTGGTTGATAGCGACGGCCGATTGCGTGGAATCGTCTCACTTGACGATTTGGCCGCCGAATCGCTGCGTAACCTCCGAGGTGCGATCAATCGGGAGCTGGCGAACCGGCTGGGAGAGGCGTTTCTCTCTATCTGCGCGCGCCGCGCGCGCAAAACCGCTGGGTGACCACATGGTGGACTTGACGAATGAACGTCTGCGGATGGTACGCGATCAGATTGCGGCGCGTGGGGTGCACGACCCGGCGGTGCTCGAAGCCATGCGGCGTGTCCAACGGGAAGCTTTTTTGCCTGAGGAATTGGCTGAGTTCGCGTACCAGGACACGCCGCTCCCCATCGAGTCGGGCCAGACCATCTCGCAGCCATACATCGTTGCGCTCATGATCGAGAGTGTGGCGCCGTGCCGCGGCGATCGCGCCCTTGAGATCGGAACCGGCTCGGGCTACGCGGCAGCCGTGCTCTCCGAAGTGGTAAGCGAGGTCTACACGATTGAGCGCAACGAACAACTCGCGAAGCTGGCCACTCGTCGCCTGGCGAACCTTGGCTACACGAAGGTCAAGGTTGTTC
>JAFAHS010000284.1 GCA_019237115.1 Deltaproteobacteria bacterium | reverse complement strand
GAGGTTCGTTTTGGTGTAACCCGGGCAGGCAGCATTGACCTTGATCCTGGTCGACTCCAGCTCGATTGCCATGGCGAGCGTCACAGCATTAAGAGCCGTCTTAGACGCAGGGTAGACGGGGCCGAAAATCGGACGGTAGGGATAAGTTGGGTCCGAGTTTTGCGTCAGAGAGCCAACGCCGCTCGACACGTTGACAATACGGGCTGCCGGCGACTCGCGCAGGAGCGGCAGCATTGCCTGGGTTACGGCGACTACGCCGAATACGTTGGTCTCGAATACGGCCCGCATTTCATCGAGAGACACGGTGCTCGGGCGGGTCGACTTGGCGTATTCCTCGATGGGTATGCCCGGTCGCAATCCTGTATTCGAGATGGCCGCATTGTTGATGAGCACGTCAAGACGGCCGAACTCGTTGCGGACCCGCTCCGCCGCTGCGGCGATGGAAGCCGGATCCGTTACGTCGAGCTGGAGCGGGTGAGCGTCGCCGTCGACGGTCTTGGCCGCTTCCTCTCCCCGCGCATAGTCGCGCGAACCGACCAAGACAGTGAAGTTCTTCGCGGCCAGCTCCTTTGCGATCTGAAGGCCGATCCCCTGATTTGCTCCGGTGATCAAAGCGACAGGTTTGTTCTGCATAGTAATCTCCTTCTTTTTAAACCGTTATGTGGCCAACACCGTCCCCCTGTGTTAAAGAGAGTAAACGGAACAGCCTTCCATTTTATACGGAACGATGTTCCGATTGTCAACGGTCAACATGGTGAACAGGAAAACGCAAAAAAAAGGTCGCGACCCGCAGCCACATGGCTCCACGGTCCGGCACTTGCGCGCCGACGCCCAGCGCAACCTGGACGTATTGCTTCAGTCGGCTATGGCGGTGTTCGCGAACTCGGGCGTGGATGCTCCGGTGCGACAGATCGCGGAGAAGGCCGGCGTCGGCGTTGGCACGGTTTACCGTCACTTTCCGCAGCGGTCTGACCTGATCGTGGCCGTCTTCCGCCGCGAGGTTGACGCCTGCGCGAATGCCGCACCGGTCCTGGCGGCCGAGCACGCACCCGGTGAGGCGCTGGCTCGATGGTTGCAGCGCTACGTCGATTTCATCTCTGCTAAGCGTGGCCTGGCGGCAGCTTTGCACTCGGGCGACCCGGCCTATGACACGTTGCCCGCCTACTTCCAAAAGCGACTCCGGCCAGCGCTCCAAACCTTGCTTGATGCAGCGGTCGCAGCGGGCGAGGTGCGGTCCGGTGTGAAGCCGGATGACCTATTGCACACCGTCCCGAGCCTTTGTGCGCCGGCCCACGACGGCGACCCTGCGCGAGCGCGGCGCATGTTAGCTCTCCTGGTGGACGGTCTGCGCTACGGTGCGAAACCATCAAGACGTGCCCCTAATCCTTCCCTCTCTTGAAACTCCAATCCTACAATACGGAAAGATCACAAAGACAGAAGAAATCACCGCAATCGTTTGAAATAGGGGATTTGGTTGTCGTACATCGCCAAGTGACTCTGGTTTTGCTAGCGGAAAAACCCTCGGCGCCAGTCGGAAATTCCGACTGGCGCCGCCAATCACCCAACAACAACGGTCGAAGGACTATTCTGCCGTTTTCCTCACCATATCTAAGGTTGAATCGAATAACCGTTCTATTGCCCAGGCTGCCGGATTTCGTGGCCCAGCAATTGATCTTGCACCGCATGGTCAGCCGTCCTCAACGCTAAGGGTGCGCGATTACCGTCCGAGCAGCGATTCCGGCGATTCAAGCGAGAAACCGTCGTATTCTGGAGTTTCGAACTATTGGTTAGTCTATCGCACTATGTGGCCAGATCACCGACTAATCGACCTTTTGGAGATTCAGCACCCAATCGTGTTATCGCCGATGGCAGGCTTTGTCACACTTGACATGGCCGCGGCTGTCTGTAACGCCGGAGGCCTTGGCTCGATCGGCTGCGGTCCGATGGAACCCGAGGTTGCAGCCAAGACGATCCACGCATTGCGCGGGCTGACGGACAAGCCGATTAACGTCAACTTCTTTTGCCATGTCCAGGCAACGACAGCGACTGATCGCGAAGAGGCTTGGCGAGACCGCTTGTTGCCTTACTATCGCGAGCTCAACATTGATTCTGCGATTTCAGTGCCGCAGATAGATATTCCACCGTTTGATGAGGCAAGGTGTAAGGTCGTCGAGGAAACTAAGCCGGAAGTTGTGAGTTTCCATTTTGGCCTGCCAGACTCAACGCTTCTAAATCGGGTAAAAGCTGCTGGTTGCCGCATCATGGCGTCCGCGACGACCGTGGCGGAAGCGCGCTGGCTGGAGACGCATGGCGTGGATATCATCATCGCTCAAGGTTATGA
>JAFAHS010000512.1 GCA_019237115.1 Deltaproteobacteria bacterium | reverse complement strand
GAATAAGGCGTTTTCCGAACTTTTGCATTAGTCGGATTGACGCGTTCATGCTACTTTTCTCATACTAGGCAGCCAGCGACCAGGCACTTTCTGATTCGGAGGTAACCCTCATGGAACGGGTGGAAGTGGTAGGCTCCAACACCTTTGTGTTGCGGACCCGGCAATTGGGTCCTCACTGCTGGTGCTGCGACGTGTATGAAAGGCGAGAGCAGGGGGAGACGGTAGAGCTGTTTGCGTTTGAAGATTTCGGGGAGAGCGAGATCGAAGCTATCGCAATGGCCCTGCAGGACGCGCACGAGCCCTCCTACCTGAACAGCCACTGACCGGATGTGCGGATGCCCAAGTCGCGTCGGGCGAGCGTTTTTTAACGCGCGAGGAGCCCGGCTGGCCTCACGCGCATCCACCGCTCCGCACGCGAAATCATTTCGCACTCGCACTGGAAAATCCGCCAGATCTGAGGTTGAACAGGCTCACTCTCGGGTGCACCTGCTGGTCATCCCGGGAACGCGTCTGGAACGGGGCCGGTTGCTCTGGTCGCGGCAAGGCGAAGCGGGCGTCTCAAGCTCGCCGCGAAAAAATCTACCGGCCCCTTCAAATCAGACCTTGGCGGCCAACGGCTTGACGAGCTGACGCTCGAAGTCGCGCTCGACCGCTTCGATGGTGTCCGCCTCGCTCGCGGCCTTGTCGGGGCGGATGCGAACTATGCGGGCGAAGCGCAGCGCCATCCCGGCTTCGTATTGCGGACTGCGCTGGATATCGTTGTACCCCACCTCGACCACAACCTCGGGCCGGACCACGACCGTGCCGTGTGATTCGCTGACCTTGAGCGCGAGCAAGCGCTCGGTCATTTCGCGGAATTGTTCGTCGGTCAGTCCTTTGAAGGTCTTGCCGACTTCGCTGAAACCTCCGGTTTGCTGGTTGCGCGCCGCCAGGTGGTAGTTGGAGAGCCATCCGTGCCGGCGACCGTAACCCCAGTCCGCTGCCAAAATGACAAGATCGAGCGTGCGCGCATGCTTGATCTTCACCCATCCGCGGCCGCGCACTCCCGGCATATACGCGCTCTTCAGCGCCTTGGCGACAACCCCTTCGTACCCGGCCGCGATCGCATCGCGGAAAAACCCTTCGGCCTCAGCGAGAGACGGGGTCATCAATCTCTGCACCGTCTCCAACCGAGCGGCGCTCGCCAGATCGTCGAGCAGGCGGGCGCGCTCAGCATAGGGATGATCGATTAGCAGAGCGCTGTCGAGCGCCAGCAGATCGAACAGATGCAGCCTGATCGGCTGCTCGGCACGCAGTCGCTCGACATCCTTGACACGACCAAAACGGCGCATCAGCTCCTGAAACGCCAACGGGCGCCCCACCGAATCGACCGCGATGACTTCTCCATCCAGGATCGCCGAACGCCCGCCCAGCTTCCCTATCATGTCAACCACTTCCGGCAGGCTTATGGTGATTTCATTCATGCGCCGCGAAAAAATTCGCGTGCCGTCTTCCCCGTGATGGATCTGCACGCGGGCGCCATCGAGCTTGTGCTCGAATGCGATCTCCGGCCCAAGCATCGCAAATGCTTCGGCAATGTCCGCGGCGGGCTGCGCCAGCATCGGCTTAAGCGGTGTCACCCTCGCAGCTATTCGGCCGGGCCCGGCGGGCACGGCACCACCTTCGCGGAGAATCCGCACGGTACGGCCGAGATCCGCTTCCAGCATGTGGACGCGCCGCACGTCGGCAACCGGTCGATTGGCCATTCGCGCGATCGCTTCGAGCATCATGCCCTCGCTTACCCCGTGGCGCATCTCACGGATCAGGACCTTGGCCAGGTACTTGCCTTCGAGCGCGGAGCCTCGCTCAAAGAGCGCGCGCAGAGCCTCAAGCTTGCGATTGCGCGCGTGGCGTCCTTCGATCAAAGCGATGTCATGAAAGGCGCTATCGACTTCGCCGATCGTGAGGGTCGGTTCGGGATCCGAGGTCCGCTGACGAAGCATAATCGCGATAGCCTCTCCGAAGTCCTCGGCCGCCGCAAAGATATCCTCGCCTTGATCCTGAGCCCCCGCCATTTGCGCGACGATTTTCCAAATCGCGCGGCCGCTGATTTGCAGGCGCTTCTCCTCGCCCTGTTCGAGGGCCCGTCCCACCATGAAGCGCGCGGCGATCTCGGCTTCATCGACCGACAATGCGGCGAGGAAGCTACCAACCGCCTCCGCCATCTGCAGGCGACTCTGAGTCTGACCCAGTTCCTGGCAGACCAGCGCAAAATCGTAGAAGGAAGACACCTCGAGAATTAAAGGCGCCCGGCTAACAAAATCGCAAGCCGGGCCGCAGGATCCCAACTAGAGGTCCCGCTGAGTCAGGGCTTGCAGGCACTCTTATGTTACGCGGACCTGGGGCACGTTTCTTCGCGTCTGTTCCAGGACCCCGCGGAAATCACGAGCCTCCCGGAGGTTTGTTCAGGCACCGAGCGGATGCGATTTCACGAACGGCACGAAGGTGCGCAGGAATTCATCGCGGGCTTCGGTGGTAAAACCGTGACCCGCGTTCGCGATCAGATGGAGCTTCGCGCCAGGAATCCGCTCCGCGAGTAGCTCCGAATTGCGCGCCGGTATGAGCACATCCTTTGCTCCGGTTATCACCAGCGTAGGTACCTTGATATTCGGCAGCCTGTCCCAGGTCTTGAGCGTGTAGGTTCCTTCGAGCTGCCGTTGGAACGCGAAGGGCGGGGTCGGATGCTTAAGCAGGCGCGGGATTTTAGCCTCCAACCGGTCGCGATTGTCTCGAATGTATTCCGCCGTCAACGACAGCGGCCAGCCGCGCCGGATGATGTCCTCAGGCGGAACCCCCTCCCGTGGTGCCGTCAGCACCTTGAGCGATTCCGGCGGCGGCGGCACGGAGTGAGACCCGCCGGCGGTGGTGCATCCAAGTGTCAGGCTGCCGGTGCGCCCTGGATGGCGCAGCGCGAACTCCTGGGCGATCATCCCGCCCATCGAGACCCCGAAAATATGGGCGCGCGGAATCTTCAGACCATCGAGCACCCCGGCCGCATCGTCGGCGAACATCTCGATGGAGTAGGGCTTGTCGGGCTTGTCAGTTTGCCCCGTACCCCGGTTGTCGAAGGTGATGGTGCTAAATGACTTGGCCAGCTCCTCCACCAGTTCGGGATCCCACGCCGCAGAGCTGGCACCCAATCCCATGATCATCAGGAGCGGCTCGCCGCTCCCACTCACGTCGTAGTGAACGTCGATATCGGTAACTCTGAACTTAGGCATGTGCGATCCTCCGCACAGGTCGGTTGGTCCGGCCATTCGTCCTCAGTTTCCATTGGGAACGATAAAGACTGGTATAGTCCCACCTTGTCGTCACCCCGCAGGGCGTAGCACCATCCGCGATCCCCGCCGAGGTTTCGCGCAAGAAGTCTCTCGCAAACGAAGCGAATATGACAACCCCGCGCGGCGGTATTGCGCGGCCATTGCCGCACTGCCGTATCACGCGGCGCTGGACTCCGGGGACGGAGTCCTCTGCTGCGCCGGAATCGGCAGGTCGCACTTGCGGCATCGCATGATTAACTCGCTTCGCACGATATAGGCTGCTTCCTCCACCGCAAAACCGTGTCGCGCGATGATTTCGGTCAATTTTTCGCGCGTGTAGTGCGTGATGTGCTCGTCGGCGTAGCCGCCGGGCAGGAGAACACGGTAGGTCGGCTCGATAACGCGCCATCCGATGGTCGCATAGTCGGGCGTGCCGAGAATCAGCATGCCGCCCGGCCGCAGCACCCGCCGCATCTCGGAAAACAAGATTTCGTCATAGGTGAGATGTTCGATTACCTGCGAACTAATCACGCAGTCGAAGCTGGCGTCCTTGAACGGTAGGGCGAAGGCCGAGCCCCGAGCGAGTGGGATTCCCTGGTGCCGAAGGAAGCGCAACTTGCCAAAGTTGAATTCCATGCCGACCGCGTTATTAAGGCTTTGGACGATCAGGCTTGAGCCGCAACCCGCGTCGAGGATGCGGCCCGCGCCGCGCGCCCAGGAGACCGTGATGGAATGACGGCGGCGCTGCCAGTAGCGCTGGAACGGAATGATGCTGTAGTAGGCGCGTTCATCATAGTCCGCGGACTCCAGCGAGTTGCGCAGCTTCCACATTCGCAGCGCCGATCGCAACTGGGCCATGCCGAAGCGGAGCAGGTGGATATGCGAGCGTCCCGCTCCGCGCGGAAAGTAGGTAAACGGCACTTCAACCACGCGGTAACCGCGCGCGTAGAGCCGGACCAGGATTTCCCCAAGCACCTCGAAATTGGTTGAGGTGAATTCGAGTCCCTCGAGGGCGGCGCGCCGATAAAGCCGGTAACCGCTCGAAACATCGCGCACCGGCAGCGACCAGAAACGGCGTAGAAACGCATTGAGCAGCCGGCTCAGCGACTTGCGAAACAGGTCGGTATAGGCCACCCCGCCGCGCGTGTAGCGCGACGCGATCACGATGTCAGCGCGGTCGCGCGCGCGCCACATTTTGGCGACGAAGTCGGGATCGTGCGAAAGGTCCGCGTCGAGGGTAAGGACCCAGTCACCGCGGGCCTCCTCAAATCCGGTCTGAATCGCAGCGCCGTATCCCTTTCCTCGTTCGGATACCACGCGGACCCCGTGAGCGGCAGCGGACTCCCGCGTGCCGTCGCTCGAGCCGCCGTCGACCACCACAATTTCCCCGTCGAGCCGCGCATTCTTAAGCAGCGCCTTGAGGCGGGGGATCAGGACCTCGAGGTTTTCCCTCTCGTTAATGACCGGGAGGATTACGGAAATATCCATCGGGTAAGTACTTCATTTATCCGCATCGCCGTACAAAGGGAACCTGGGCGGGTCGGAAGCGCGCGAGGTCGCCGCGGGGCCATTCCGCGGCCCACTCCCCAGGCTCTTGAAAATCGGAGCTTCGCCGATCCGCGCATGCTTTTAAGGAATGGTCCCGGTTTTCACAGAGCAAAAATGGAGCGATCGAGTTCATTGCGGTCTTCTTCTCAATCCCTTTCAAACGCGCGTCGTCTCTTGCGGTCGCCTGCCCCGCGCCGTAGCTTCAAATTGGTGGAGGCGGAGTGGATAGCAATGCGTGCGCGACTCATCGGTTCTCGAAGCGTTCCCTGGCTCGTCATATTGATAGTATCGCTGCTGGCAACCTCCGCGGGGGCGGCCAGGACCAAGCCGCGCAACTCTCGTGGCGCCGCGTCCCAGGCGGCGCCCGCCGTTCCTCTTTCAGAAATCCATGTTTTCGGCGATCGTCCGGCACCGTTCGCTCTCGATGCGAAGTCCGCGATGCTGGTCGACCAACAAACCGACGCGGTTCTGTATTCCTACAATGAGCATGCGCGCATGCAGCCGGCCAGCCTCGCCAAAATCATGACCTTCTATCTGGTGCTTGACGCACTCGCACAAAAGCGCATCACGCTGGACACCATGATGCCGATTAGCGAGCAAGCCTGGCGACTCTCGATGGATGAGAGCGTCTCGCGCATGTTTCTTGGCGTCGGGCAGAAGGTCGCGGTGCGGGATCTCCTGTTCGGACTGATGGTCTCGTCCGGCAATGACGCCGCGGTAGCCCTCTCCGAATACCTGGGCGGAAGCTCTGACGGTTTCACAACGCAGATGAACGCGAAGGCGGCGGAATTGGGCCTGAGCGACACTCATTTCAGCAATCCCGACGGTCTGCCGGTCGAGGGCGAATACACGACCGCGGCGGACATGGTGAAACTCGGTTGCGACCTTATTCGCCGTCATCCGGAGGCGGTGACTTATACTGGCGCCAAAGACTTTACCTTCGACAAAATCAAACAACCCAATTTCAACACGCTGCTGTTCTACGATGCGCGCGTCGACGGTATCAAAACCGGCCACGTCGAGGAGGCTGGCTACCATCTGGTCGGGTCGGCGAGGTCGAACGGGATGGTCCTAGTATCGGCGGTAATGGGCACGCCCAGCTCCGAGAAGCGGCGCGTGGAAACGGAGAAACTGATCGACTGGGCCTTTCGCACCTTCGCGACGGCCAAGCCGGATGCGCAGAAGGTTATGCCCGCGACTATTCCGGTCTTCTACGGCACAGCCGATACCGTCGCGATTGCCCCGGTGCACGAGACTTACGTGACGGTTGGTAAGGGCGAAGAAGGAAAGATCGATATCGCATGGACTCCGGCGGCCAGGTACCTGAGTGCACCGGTTGCCAAGGGGGCGAGCGTCGGACAGTTGGCAATCACCCAGAACGGCAAGCAGATCGATTCCGTTTCGGTGGTGACCCAGGCGCCAGTAAAGCGCGCCGGATTTTTCAAGCGCCTGACGGATCACTTCCGAAGGGTCAAGTAGTTCCAGGCGGCCAGCGCGGCGAAAGGTCGCGGCGCCGAGTCAACACCTCAGCTGTACGCCGACCGCGCGGCGAGAGCTTTTCGTGAAGGTCAAACAGACCGAAGTGGACGTGGCGCGGGCCTGAATCAGCGCCGGGGTTTTTCCTGCTGCAGTCGGTCCAGCAAGGTTTTGGCGAATACCAGGTCGTTCGTGTCGAAGCCTTCGCTGAACCACTGGTACACGGGCGCGAGCGTCGCATGCGCCTCCGCGGCGTGATCCTGCGAGGCCAACATCCGTGCAAGGCTGAAGGTCGACCGTAACTCCCAGGATTTGCCTTGTTGGGCCTTTGCCACCGCGATCGCCCGACGAAAATTCTCCGTCGCCGTGCGTTCCTGCCTCTTCGCCAGCATGAACTCGCCGCGCAGCCGCCAGATTTCCGCTTCGTTAAAACGTTCGTCAGCCTCGATTCCCTCCGCTGCCTCATCCAGTGCCCGCAGTCCTTCTTCCACGGCGCCTGCGCTCAGGAGGGTGCCGGCCATCAGTACCAATCCGTATCGATACACCGGCAGAGTTCCGTATTCGCGGGTGCCTGCCATGCCTTCACGCATCAGCGCGATGCCGCGATCGAAATCCTCTTCGTTAACAATCGTGACACCGAGCGACATCTTTCCCGAGGCGAGCCAGTGCGGATAGCCGTGCTGCTGCGACAGTTCGATGAGCGCTTCTGACTGCGACCGTATCTGAGCGTAGTCACCGCACATCGCCTCTGCGGCGATGGCAAACTGAAGCGCGAAAGCCATGCTGTAGGGACGATTCAACTTGCGCGCGAGGCTGAGCGCTTCGCGGATGCGAGCGCGTGCCTTTTCCGGGTAGCCCAAGGCCCACAGCGTCCAGGCGAGTTGGCAGCGTCCCGGAATCACTCCGGCATTGGGCATCGGAAGGTAGCGCTCCAGATCACTATTGTAGATCGTGGCAGCACGCTCTAAGTGATCGCGTGCGGATATCAGGTTTCCGCGCCACATCTCGGTCGAACCCATCGCGTGCTGCGCATTCGCAATAGCATCTTCGTCGCTCGTGTTTTCCCCAATCGCAAGCATTCGTCGCGCAGTAGTGGCAGCGGCCTTAAACTGCCCGCGCGAAGTTTCGACAGCCCACATCGCGAACAGCACCATCTGGATTTCCGGAGACTCGCCCGCCCTGCTTATCAGTTCGCGGGTGCGCTCGAGCTGCGCATCCAGTTCGCCGGTGGCAAATCCGTGGATGGTCGCGAAGGTGCCTGCGTACTGAACGCGCAGGGCGATTTCACGCCGCACCCGCTCCGGGGTGTCGGGGAGTTCCGCGATATGGCTGAGAGCCTCAGTGAGATACCGCTCCGCTTCCGCGTAGGCGGAGCGCGCGTGGGCGCGATTGGCGGCACGCTCCAGAAATTCAACGGCTTTGGCCGGGTTGCCGCTGCGCGAGTAGTGATTGGCCAACTCGTCGAGGTGATCGTCGAGCTGCGCGCCGAAAATCGCTTCAATTCCAGCCGCCGCACGCTCGTGAATTGCCTTGCGCCGCTCGGCCAGGATCGAATCGTAGGCAACCTCCAGGGTGAGCGCGTGCTTGAACGTATAGTCCGGCTCGGGGGCGGCGGGTTGCTCGTATATGAATTCGCCGAGCTGAAGGTTGGATAGCAGCGGGGTGAGCGCCGGGTTTGACTTGCCGGATACGTGGCGCACCAGGCCGAGCGGAAATTCCTTGCCGACCACGGACAGCATCTGCAGCAGGTCTTTCTCCGCCGGGGCCAGCTTGTCGATTCGTGCGGCGATGATTCCCTTGACGGTGGCGGGGAGGCGGATTGCCGAAAGCGGCTTCACCAGCTTGACCGTCCCGTTACGCGCCAGCGCGCCCTCGTCGAAGAGCACCTGGACCATTTCCTCCATGAAGAACGGATTGCCCTCAGTGCGCTGGACGATCATCTCCTTCAGCGGAGCAAGCAGTGCGTCTGTGCCGATCAGTCCCTCGAGCAGCTCGCCCGCGGTTTCCGGTCCCAACGGATCAAGGCGGAGCTGGGTATAGTAGGTCTTGTTGCTCCACTGATGATGGTATTCGGGCCGATAGTTGACCATCAGCAGGATCCGCGCCGTGCCGATGGAGTCCGCCAGCAGGTCGAGAACCTCGCGGGATTCATCGTCGAGCCAATGAAGGTCTTCGAAAATGATCATGAGCGGCTGGTTCATGCTCTCGCGCAGAAGCAGGCGCTTGATCGCATCCCGGGTGCGCGCGCGCTGGATGGATTGGTCCATCCCCTCCAGCGAGTTGCCCTTGGCGCTGGCTGCGAGCGCCTGCAGGCGGTCCAGGCTCTGCTCCCAGAATTTGCTGTATTCCTCCAGCAGTTGCGACGGGTCCTGGGCCGGAGCGTCCGAAAGGATGGACTCGTCGATACCCATCAACGGGGCCAGGTACGGAAGCGTATCTTCGAGGGACCGGTCGAGCGCGAGCACGCGCCCGGTGATTTTCTCGCGGCGCGCGCGATCGTCGTCGGAATCGGCGATTCCAAAATAGCCCTTGAGCAAATCGATCACCGGATGGTAGGCGCTCGCCCGCCCATGGGAGACCGAGAATGCCTCGAGCGCCCGCCACCCGCTCTGCTGCATCTGCTTGAACTCGTAAAACAAGCGCGACTTCCCGACTCCTGCCTCCGCTACCGCGGCCACGATTTGTCCATGACCCGTACGCGCCAGCTCGGCGACCCGCTTCATCTGCTCGATCTCGGCCTTGCGACCAACGAACTTGGAGAGTCCCCGGCTGGCCGATCTATGCAGCCGGCTGCGCAGCGGCCCCAGACCCGTCACTTCAAAGACCTCAACCGGCTCAGTGACTCCCTTGATTCGTGCCGGACCGAGCGAGTTGAGCTCGAAGTAGCCGGCCACGATTTTACGGGTCTCGGCGGCAATCACGATCGAGCCCGAAGGTGCCAGCGTCTGCATGCGAGAGGCGAGGCTCACCGCGTGTCCGATCGGGGTGTACTCGACCTTGGCATCGCCGGTGCGAATCGAGCGTACTACTGCCTCTCCGGTGTTGACCCCGATCCGAATCTCGACCGGAGGCTGGCCTGCCGCGCGAAGTTCGCCGGCGTAGCGGCGCATCTCCTCCTGCATCTTGAGGCCGGCATACAGGGCGCGCTGGGGATGATCTTCCTGGGCGTGCGGCGCGCCGAACAATGCAAAAATTCCATCGCCGGTGGATTGAACGATATAACCGTCGTAGTAGTGCACCGCGTCGATCATCCTCGCTATCGCGGGATCGACGATCGCGCGCGCATCCTCGGGATCGAGGTCCTCGATCAGTTCCATCGAGCCTTTCATGTCAGCGAACAGCGCGGTCACGAGCTTGCGCTCGCCCTCGAGTGGACCGGTGGCGATCTCGCGAACCGCCGCTCTCGTCTCGGGCCGGGCGGAGGCGGCAGGTGCTGCCAGAGCGGCCCCGCACTGCCCGCAGAATTTGAAACTGTCAGGATTCTCAAATCCGCACCTGGTGCAGAGATTGCGCAGCGGCGCGGCACAATTGCCGCAGAACTTCATCCCCCCTGGATTTTCGGTGCCGCACTTGCCGCATCGCATAGTGGAGACTCTAGTCGCGCCTTCGCGGTCGTCCTAGTGCTGTGTCTCTCCGGCCCTCGGCCGGTTTCTCAGCTGCCGACCCGACCCATTTTTCACGACCCGATAAACTCCCGCACCACGCGGTCGAACTTTTCGGGATCGTCGCGCTGCACGCCATGGCCCGCGTTTCTGAAAAGCTCGAGACGAACCAGGTTGCCGGGGAGGGCGGCTGCGATGTCCTGCGAGTTCTGCGTTGGTGTGATCGGATCCATATCGCCGACCGTTATCAGGGTGGGACATCGAATTCGGGCCAGCTGGGGCAGCAAATTGAAAGTGCGAATCTCTCCCTGGAAAAAGAACAAAGTCAGCTCGAGATTCTGCACCGATCGCGCCATCCATTCCGGACTGCGCTGCCGCTGGGTGTAGAGCGGCAGGCACTTTTGCATATATTCCGCCACCACGCTTTGCGAAGGATTGTCGAAGAAGCGTTGCGCTGCGTCACGCGCTTGCGCGCCACCGAGGCGCGCGAAAACCTCCAGCGATCGATCGGGCCGCATCTGCGCCGCCGTGCTCGCGAGAATCAGCTTGCCCGGGTGGTCCGGATGGCGGCTTGCATAGGCCATCGCGACCATGCCGCCGAATGATTCGCCGAGAACGATCGGGCGCTCGATTTCCAGCAGGTCGCAAAATGCGCGTACGTCGTCGCCCCAGCGTTCGAGGTTTAAGTTCTCCGGACCGCTGCGGTCGCTGCGTCCGTTGCCGCGGTGGTCGAGGTAGACGATCTGCGCGATATCGACGAGCCCCGAAAGGTCGGGTTTGAAGACAGAATGATCGAACCCGGGGCCACCATGCAGCATCAGGATGGTCGGCACCTCGCGCATCCTGGGTCCATCGGGGCGCAGCTTCGCGCCGTCAACATCGAAGAACAGGTGCACATCGCCAACTCGAACCCGCATAAGCAGAACTCCTATTCCGATTCCGCGCAGCCCGCACCATCGTCCTTCCCGGCGGAGGGCAACTTACACCAGCACCCCGCGAAAGGAGCCGTCCGTGCTCAGGAGTTGCGGCGTAATGCGCGTCCCGGGCGGGCGCCGGTGTGGAGGCCGTCGCGCACCACCGCGGTGCCGTTTACGAACACGTGGTGCAGCCCCTCCGGATAGCGGCGCGGCTGGTCGTAGGTCGCGGTATCGAGCAAAGAGGATGGATCGAAAATGACCAGATCCGCGTAAAACCCGGGGCGGACCTGCCCGCGCTCCTTCAGGCCGAATTTCGCCGCGGGCATTCCGGTCATTCGATGCACTCCCTCCTCCAGCGTCATCAAGCCTGCGTCGCGTGCGTAGCGCGCCAGCACCCGGGGGAAGGTTCCGTACAGACGCGGATGCGGCCGGCTGCCCATGGCAAGTCCGTCCGATCCGATCATGGTGCTGGGATGCCGCATCACGGTGCGGACGTCATCTTCGTTCATCGTCTCCATCACCACGACCGCTCCCGGACCCTCCTCGGCGGCAATGCGCTCGCCCGCCGCCCGCGGCGCGAGCTTCCATTGGTCGCACAAGTCTTTCAGCGTCCGCCCTTCCCATTCAGGATGCTTGGGGGTCGAGGCAAACAACAGCTTTTCCGGGGGTATGGTACCCACGGCTCCGGTGTCGCCGGGCTCGTCCAATCCGCCGTTTTGGATTACTGCCTGCAGAATGGTGCTGCCGGAAGTATAAGGATACTGATCCGCGGTCACATCGAGGCCGCGCCCGCGCGCCTCGTCAACCAGTTTCAGTGATTCATTGACCAGACCCCAATTTTCGCGGCCCGAGGCCTTGTGGTGCGAGATCTGCACCGGCACCCCGGCTTCCTCACCAATGTGAATCGTCTCCCGGACCGCATCCAGCAGGTGCGCGGCTTCATCGCGCATGTGACTGGCGTAGAGCCCGCCGGTCCGGTTGGCTTCACGCGCCAGTTCGATGATCTCGGCAGTCCGGGCATAGCGGCCCGGCTCGTAGATAAGTCCGGTAGACATACCGAACGCGCCGCTTTCAAGGCCCTCACGCACCACCGCGCGCATGTGATCGAGTTCTTTGGCGGAGGGTTCGCGGCACGCATTGCCCATCGCGCTGTAGCGCACCGTGCCGTGTCCCACCAGCGCCGCGACGTTCAGGCTCGGCGGATTGCGATCGATTTCGGCGAGGTAACCGGCGTACCCGTGCCATTCAGGAACATTGCTGCGACCGTGCAGACCGCTGAACATCGCGACCGCGATCGGAAAAGGGGCCGCGCCCATTCCGCAGTTGCCAACCACGTCGGTCGTCACCCCCTGCATCACCTTGAAGTCCATCGCCGGGGTGAGAAACACGGCAAAATCGTCGTGGCTGTGAACGTCGATGAATCCGGGCGCCAGGGCACGGTTGCGGGCATCAACTTCCTGCACGCCCTCGCCCGAGACATCGCCAACCGCAGCGATCCGGTCGCCACTGATGGCGACGTCGCCGACGGTCGGCTTGGCACCGGTACCGTCGTAGATGGTGGTGTTGCGGATAACCAGATCCCACGTGCCTGCCATTGCTTACGTCTCCCCGACTCTATTTTTCGATTCGCAGTCTGAAACTCTGGTCCTCGGCCTTGCAATCCAGGACCAGGTACCCCTCGGTTTCGGCCGCCTGCGGGATGTCGCGGGCCCCGCGCGGATCATCGAGCAGAATCTCCAGCACCTGTCCGCGCGACATCTGCTCCAGTCGCACCTTGGCGTGGGCCCAGTTTAGAGGGCATTTGACGCCTCTGAGATCGAGAAACATGGCGCGGTGGTCTTTGCTCATGTCCGGCCGCCCGTGCGGCACTTGCAGGTGGGAACCTTCACAGCCAGCTCCTCTCCCTCTCTTATCGCTCTGCTGATGAGGAGAGAAGGAGGGGCTAGCTCTTGGCCGCTGGCGCCTTCGATTCGGCCCAGCCGCGCTTGAGCGGGACCACGTGATAGAAAGTGATCCTGCGCTGGAGGAAGCGCCACTTTCCGTCGTCCCGTCGGTAGCGATCCTCGTAGTAGCCGGCGGCGGTTACGCTCTCACCCTTGCGCGTGAAGCGCGCTTCGATCCCGCAGGTGCCTTCGGCCTCGTCGCCGTGTACTTCGATGATGTGATTCTGGATGAACGGAATTGCCAACTCGGGCTGATTGACCGATTCCCGATAGAAGCTGAGCAGTGCGTCACGTCCGCGGACCGGCTTGAAACTGCCGTCGGTGACCTCCAGCGCCCCATCGTCCGTGAACAGTGCCGCCACCGCCTCGCCCTCACCATGCGCGACGTGCCAGCAATAGCGGGCGGTTAACTCCTTGATCTGATCGCGATCTTCCAATTCCTGGATGCGCTGCTCGAGCGGTTTCGCCATGACCGTTTCTCCTGTGAAGGCAAGCTGCTTGCTGTTTTATGCGCCCCGTGGAACCTAATGCGATACTTTAAGTACCTGCGAACGGCGGCGCTTATTGCGCGATATAGCCGCCGTCGACCACCAGGGTCGCTCCGGTCATGAAGCTCGATTCGTCCGAGGCCAGGTAAAGTGCACAATTGGCGATGTCCTCGGGCATGCCGAGGCGTCGAATCGGCGAGGTCATGAACGGCTGCCCGCTCTTTTTCAGAGGATCAACCACCGGAGCGATCATCGGAGTGTCGATTGCGCCCGGACAGATGCAATTGACCCGGATATTCTTTGGTCCGAATTCCACCGCCAGCGCGCGCGACAGCGCCACCATCCCGCCTTTGGCCGCGGTGTAGGCATGCGCGGCTTCGGATCCGATCAGCGCCGCGATCGATGCGGTGTTGATGATTGAACCGCCACCCGACTTGATCATCTCGGGAATGCCGTATTTTGCGGTCAGGTACATGCTGCGCAGGTTGATCGCGATGACCCGGTCCCAGTCCGCTTCGGGCGTGTTGATGACGTCGGACATCGAGAGGGGTGACGAGAAGCCCACCCCGGCGTTGTTGTAGAGAATGTCGATCCGGCCGTAAGTGCTGACCGTGGTTCGCACCAGGTTCTGCACGTCGGCTGACTCGGAAACATCGGTGCGAATGAAGATGGCCTCACCGCCGGCCTTCTTCACCAGGGTGACGGTTTCGTCGCCGAGCTCGGGCTTCCAATCCGAGACCGCGATCCTGGCTCCTTCTCTGGAGAAAATCAGCGCGGCAGCGCGGCCCTGGCCGCTGCCGGCGCCGGTGATGATCGCAACCTTGTTCTTGAGTCGCATCGTATGCTCCGGTGAACGAGCGAACCGAGACGCTGTCGAGGCGGGACGCTCAGGCCGTCGCGATGACGCGCTCGGTCGCTCGCTGAAGAATCTGCCGCATTAGCTGGGAGCTTTGCGCGCCGACCAGCGGATACTGGCCGATAAAAAACGTCGGCACGCCGCTAACCGAGCGCTGACTGGCCGCCAACGCATTATTTTTCAGCCGCAGCTCGTAGCGGGGCGCACGAATTGCCTGCGTCACCTCGTTTTCGTCGAAGCCACACTCGGCCCCCAGCCGCGCGACCAGTTCCGCATCGCCGATGTTCGCGCCCTCAACAAAATACGCGCGATAGATGCGCCCCTCGAGTTCGTCAGCGTCGCCTTTCTCGCGCGCAAATTCGCAAGCGGCCAGGGCGGCGCGCGAGCTGGTGAACCGCGTGGGCGCCTTGATCTCGAGACCCTCCGCTGCGGCCATCGCGGTTATCCGCTGCCAGGCGGCGCGGCGTGCATCCAGATCCGAGGGTGTACGGACCTGCTCGGCCGGGATTCCCTCCGGCGGCCATTCCGGATGGATCTGGTAGCCGCGCCACTCCAGGTCAATATTGAACTCGGGTTTGAGCTTGCGGATTACCTCGAACCCGATGTAGCAGAACGGGCAAACGAAGTCGGAGAACATCGTGATCTTTAGCGCCATGGGGGAGCGGCCTCCGGGTTCACTATAAGACCGCTTAAGCGACGCGGTCAAAAGCGCCCGCGGCGACGGGCGCCGCAAAACAATTCGTGGCGTCGTTTGCGCATGCGTGCTGCTATGTTAGTTAGCTGTCTGCACTGCCGGGCGAGCGGCAGCCTTGTAGCGAGGTGCCATCATGATTCTCGACGATCTCAAACTTGACGGCCGGGTCGCGCTTATCACCGGCGCGGGCCGCGGGCTGGGCCGCGCAATGTCGATAAAATTCGCGCAGGCGGGGGCGGATATCGTGGCGGCGTCGCGTACCCGGGCGCAGCTCGAAGAAACCGCTGCGGAGGTGGAGAAGACCGGGCGCAAATGTGTCATTGCCCCGACCGACGTCACCAGTTCCGAGCAGGTAAACGCGATGGCGGCGACCGCGGTCCGCGAACTCGGCCGCATCGACATTCTGGTGAACAATGCCGGCGGCGGCGACGATTCGCTGGGCAAACCTATCGAGCAAATTAGTGACGCCGAATGGCGCCGGGGACTCGATACCAACCTGACCAGCCAGTTCTACGCGGCGCGCGCGGTGATTCCGCAGATGGTCAAGCAGAACCGCGGCAAGATCATCAACGTGGCCTCCGGCTACGGTCTGCGCGGCGGCAAGCACAACTATATGTACGCTTGCTCCAAGGGCGGAGTGCTTCAGCTCACCCGCTCGCTCGCCCTCACCTACGCCCAGTACAACATCCAGACCAATTGCATCGTTCCCGGCATCTTCCCGCACAACGAGGAGATGATGCGGTTCTTCAAGGGCGGAAAGTTTATCCCCATCGGGCGACCCGGCGATGATGCCGAGCTGGGACCCCTGGCAGTATTCCTTGCGGCGGACCTGTCCAACCACATCAACGGAGAAATTATTGCTATCGACGGCGGCGGACTGGCCGGCGGTGTAACTCCGACCGGAGTTGTCCCGGTGCTGCCCGCGGAGTCACGGTGAAGCCATGCCATCAGACGGAATCGCGAATGACTTCTCACTGCAAGGGCGCGGCGCGCTGGTAGTTGGCGCGGAAACCGTGGTCGGGCGCGCTGCCGCAGTTGCGCTGGCCGAGGCCGGTGCCAAACTGCTGATTGCATCGCAGGAGCCGGGAACCGACGCCAAGCTCAAGGAAATCGCCAAGGCCGTTCAGGCGGTGGGCGAGAAGCCGTTCCTCCAGGTCCAGAACAGCGCAGTACGCGCCGATCTCAGCGCGACTGCCGATCTCGCGGCCAAGCAGCTGGGACAGCTGGACATCCTGGTCAATGCTCTCGATGCACCCTGGTACGGGCCCGCGGAAACCGCCGACGACACCGCCTTCGAGCGAGTGATGGACGCCAATCTCAAGCGAGTGTGGACTTCCTGTCAGGAAGGCGGGCGGGTGATGCTGCGCCAGGGCAGCGGCGTGATCATAAACATCGTCTCGGTGCTCGCCGAGCGGGGCGTACCCAATGCCAGTCTCTACTGCATCGCCAAGGCGGGCGTTTTAAACCTCACTCGCGCGCTGGCACTCGAATGGGCGCGCAAGGGAGTCCGAGTCAACGCGCTCGAGACCGGCTGGCTGGAAGAACCGGCGAGTCCAACCAACGCCGACGAGAACTTCAAAAAGACCCTGCTCAAGTATTTGCCTTCCAATCGGCTGGTCAAACCGGAGGAAATCGGCGGCGCCCTCCTCTACCTGGTTTCTCCCGCGGCAGGCTTCGTCACGGGCGAGGCGATCATCGTCGACGGCGGCTTGATGTGTCGCGTATGAACCGGGGTGGCCGGGAGGGGCACAGGCGCGGCTGGCGGATGTTCCACGGCAGGGAAGAGCAGTCGCGGTTTCCGGGACCCGGCCGTGTTCGGTTTTTTGAACAGCCGTCTATCGCACCGCGACCGTGAACGTATAGTCGCCGCCGTCCCAGGCGTACTTTCGCTGCACTTCGGCGATTCGGCCCGACACAATGTCATGGCGCAATTTATCGACGCCTCGTTTGATTTCGGTTTGGTCGCGCGCGGCGGCGAACATTGAAATTCCGGCCCGCACGTTTGGATCGAGGTAAAGTTCTGGCCGGTTTTTTCCGCACAACAGAAACCAGTCACGCAGATCTTCGCTGACCACGTACGGTTCCACGGTCGTAACCACAAAGTTGGCGGCCGCCAGCGCTTCACCTGCCTCGTAACGCTCGATGGGAGCGACGGCCTGGGCCAGGGAATTGGGAAAGTATTCGCCGAGCCAGTAGTGGCGCATCTGCTCCACGGTGCTGTTGAACAGGATCAGCCGGGAACCAGGATGAAGGACGCGACGGACCTCGCGAAATGCCGCGACTGGGTCGTCCATGTGGTGATGAACGAAGGTACAGGTGGCGCCCGCAAAGGATTCGGTCTTGAAGGGGAGCGCTTCGGCGCGCGCGTTGTACCAGCCGAGGGTGGGGCTTTTCTGGCGTGCACGAGCGAGCATCGTGCGCGAAAGATCGATGCCGGCGATCCGCACGCCGGCGGCGCCGAGCGCGGCGGTGTAGTTGCCGGTCCCGCATCCCACGTCGAGATAAAGACGACCTTTGACCGGGGCGAGGTAATGGAGCAGACGCGAGAGAATAAACGGATCCGCGCGTCGGGTGGTGTCGTAGCCAATTCCGATCTTGTCGTAAAGCGCCACCTTGGAATTGATTAGCCGAAACCAGCCGGCGAGCACAGCGGCTGCTTGCGTCACTCGCCGGTGAATGATTCGCTCGATAACGCCAACTCAGGATCTGAACGGATGGTGGTGATGAACAACTCTGTGACCCGCGAAGAGACCATCGATTTTTCAAATTTCTCGTCGGTGATTACCGGCGAAGGTCAGTGGGTTCCGGCCGGTTTTCCGCTCCCCGACGGAAGCTTCTGGCAATACCAGGAGCCGGGCGCGGTAGTGATTATCCAGGACGGGTTTCTGCGCGTCGCCGCGGTTCCCTACACGCGGCGTCACGACAGCGAACAGATCCTGGACAATGCCAAGCACATGTACTTCAGCACCGCGTCGTTCGCGCCGCCGGCGGACGGTACGATTTCGTTCTCCTTCGATCTCGCGGCGACCATTGTGGGTGGACGTCCGCAGGATCTGTACGACGGGTTCGTGTCGTTCAACGTGCTGGACTTTTCGAGCGGGGCGGCGCTGGATTTTTTTGTCGGCAACGATGTGGTCGCGACGGTCTACGGCAAACTCCCCTTCCCGGGCGTCCCCGATGCGACGCCGTCGCGCGGGCCCAAGTATTTTTGTCTGTTCGAGGAAATGCGCGGCACGACGCATACCGGCCAGCAGCATCACTACGAGATTGTCTACGACTCGAGTGCGGACCGGTTAACTTTCCTCATGGATCAGACCGAGGTGCGTTGCTATTCCAACGTGCCCTTCAAGCTTGGTCCCTGCACCCTTGCCATGGGACTGATGAGCGAAAAAGACATCCAACCTGGCAAGGGGAGCGTCTCTTGCCACGGGCAAGGCGCGATCGGCAAATGGGGCAACGTCAAAATAGTTCGCCGCCCTGCAAAATAGTTCGCCGACCCGCGCAGCGTGAGCGCGCAGGCGACGCTTCATGGAAAGGCAGGGCTTCGGCTGGCACCAACAAACGACAGCGCGCTTTCTAATTCGTCACACCCGCCGGAACGGACGGCTCGGCGGGCGAGTAAGACATTTGAGAGTCGGCAAGGACGCAATCGCGCTTTCCTTGGATTCCCCCCTGGTCCGCTTCAGCCGTGAACGCTCCAGGGCTCTTGGTCAATCCTTGACGTCGAGCAGCACGACTTCCACACGGGCGCTCATTCCCTCGCGCGAGCCCAGCTCTTGGCCGCGGTCCTCTCAGGACAGCCGCTCACTGAGCGCCGGGGAAGTGCAAGGTAAAGCCGCCATCCACCAGAATGGTCTGGCCCGTCAGGTAGCTGGCCTCCGGCATACAGATCAGACCGGCGACCGCTGCGATCTCATCGAGAGAGGGCAGACGTTTCAGCGCCGATCGCTGTTCGCATCGGCTCTTGAATTCTTCCCACGAGATACCGAGGTAGCGCGTGTAGAAGCGCGCGGAATCGGTGTCGATATAACCAACGTTCAGCCCGTTGACCGTGATACCGCGCGACCCCAGCTCGAAGGCGAAGTCGCGCACCATGCTTTCCAGCGCGGCTTTGGCGGCGCCGAGCACGCCATGCCCCGGCAGGTTCCGAATCGAATCGATTCCCGAGACCATGAGCACGCGCCCGCCGTCCGGCATCACGCGCGACGCTTCCTGCACGGCGGCGACGAACCCTCCGACGCTCAGGTTGAAGGTACGCTGAAGATTGTGCGGCTTGGTCTCCAGCAGGGGCTTAAACGCGGTCGCGGCAGCGTTCGCGACCAGAATATCGATCTGACCCAGCTCCGATGCCGCCCGCGCGACCATGGTTCGTACCTCGGTCTCGCTCTCCAGGTCGGCCCGGATAAGCATGGAGTGAGGCGCGATCGCGCGGATCTCGGCGAGGGCGGCGGCGGCGCTATCCTCATCGCGCCGATAGTTCATCGCGACGGTCGCGCCCAACATGGCAAAGCGGCGTGAAATCGCGCGCCCAAGACCGCGCGTCCCTCCGGTTACCAGTGCGACTTTGCCCTCGAGGTCGTGCATAGCGCGGAGCTTAGCACGGCCGGATGCGGGCCGGAAAAAAGATGCGAGCTGGCGAGGTCGGCGACGATCAGGACTTCCCGTAGAGCAGGTGTTTCAGATCCGGGCGGATTGGTGTGCCGTCTCCCGTGACGGTACGTGAATTGAAATTCGGGTGCTCGATTCGCACCGTGAGTTGGGCATCACTCAGGTTGGCCGGGGTCGCGAATGCGGCGCTGCCCGCTTGCGTGGTCAGCGCCTCGCCTATCGGGCGCTGGTCGCGGGCTACGACAGTGACCCGTGCCTCGGCGACCGGGGGGTGCACCCCATCGGGCAGTCGGTCGTTGTCGGTTACCAGCACGCGGAGGCTTCTCAGATCGCGAGCGCGTTCGCATGCGACGGCGAGATCCCTCAGATAGATCATCGGCTCGGCGAATACGCCCTTGATTCCAGCCTCGCCCGGCTCGCGCGCCGGATTCGCTTTCAAATCGACACGTTGCGCCGCCATTCCGTGATCAGAGGTCAGGACGAACAATGCGGAGTCAAACAGTCCACGCTCGCGAAGCATCGCAAAAATCCTCCCGATGCGTCGGTCGGTGCGATAAATCGCCTCGCGCAGACCTTCGTGATGCGGTCCGTAGTCGTGACCCGCCCCGTCGGTGAGCACGAATTCGTGAGCCACAAAAACCGGATGATTCGCGCCACAGTGGTCGAATAGATTGAGAACCTGCGCCATCCCGCGGACGTCGACGATTTCCTCGCGATGCATGCCGGGCAACTGGTCGGCCATCCAGCGCGGGCTGACGTCGGCCGACATCTGCTGGGTCAAGGCCTTAAGACGCGCCTTGTCGCCCACGATGCGGCGTTCGAAGACCGCATGATCCGCTCCCCGGGATTGCGGCTCGTGAATCGATGCGGTGATCGCGTGCGATCCGAGCACCCGCTTGAACATCTCATAGAGGGTTTCCACGTCCGGGTTGAGGTGGTGCTCCATCTCGAAGATGTTGCCCTGAATTGGAACGGTCTCTCGATGCTCGCGCAGATGAAAGGTCGGATTGACGATGTCGTGATGGCCGCACCAGGTGCCGGTCATGATCGTCGAATGGCTGGGCCACGTGATACTCGGAAAGTTCACAATCGAGCCATAGGTGAGAACCGCGCCGCGTTCGACCAGCGAGGCGATTGCGGGAATCGCCGCGCGATTGTGCCGCAACTGCCAGACCAGCTCGCTGTGCGACAAGCCGTCGAGCAAGATCAGGTACACGAGCTTCGGTGCGGGCGCGCCGCGATCGACAATCTCCATGAGCGCCACGCCGTCCTGGCGCTTGAGCATCACTCGCGCCGGCTCACCGTCGGCGCCACGACCCTCGACTTCGGGAAAGTGCATGATTCGCGCGATGGTTGGAGCGATATCCACCTGTCGCGCGGGAAGCTCGTAGTGGCCGCCGGCGACGCCGCAACCGGCCCAGACCGACGGGGCGCGCGATTGGACAACATCGAGCGCACCGTGCTGCCCCGGCTGGAGCCCGTATGCATAGGCCTTGGGGCTGACGATCAGATCCGGCCCCCGAGGACTATCGAAAACTTGCGCGATACGCTCATAGCCGTAGGGGTGGGACAGAACCTCAGGCTCGAAAAAGGCGCGATTGGGATCGTTGGAACTGTTCCCGCTGCGAGCCGAGGCTTGCAGCTCTTCATCGATTGAGGCAATCGCAAAAGGGTCCTGGTTGGCTATCGGGTTCTCGCCGATTTGCTCGATCACCCTGAATCGCAGTGTTCCTCCCGGGTCGGAGTAGCGCTTGAATCGCACCATGCCCCGGCGTGACCACACCTCGTAGGCGCGATCGCGGAAGGTTGCGACCAGATCGGTATGATCGGCGGCCCGGGTATTTTTCAGCAAGGCCAGGATGGCACGATCACCCGATTCGAACTGATTGTGATCGAGGCCCTGACCCCCGCTTCGTTCGGGACCGTGCTCCATCGGGTCGTGGTTTCCCATGGGAGCCTTATTGTGACCTGCCGCGAACTGGCGCGCAAAAGTGAAGATCCAGAGTCCCGTCGGCTTGGTATTGGTTTCGTAACATCAGATCCGACTACCCATCATGAGCTGAGATTGCCGATCCGCGCGCTTATTCGCTATTAGTGCTCCGAAACATTGATTAGTGCTCCGAAACATTGAAAGGAAACATAAAACGATGGCAGCGCCGGAAGATGCAACCGAATCCAAGATCGGCAAGGGCTCCAAGATCTCAGGCAAGTTGAATTTTCGCGGTCCGGTGAAAATCGAAGGCGAGGCCGACGGTGAGATTAGCGGCGAGGACGTCCTGATCGCGAATGGGGCAGTGGTAAGCGCCCGCATTTCCGCGACGCGGGTAACCATCGCTGGGGTTTTCAGCGGCGAGGTGACGGCACGCGAGCGAGTCGAATTGCTTGCCACCGCCCGGGCGCAGTGCACGATCAGTACTCCGAGCCTGGTGCTGAACGAGGGCGCGACCTTTGACGGAGACTGCCGGATGCCGCGCAGCAAAATTGCAGCTTAAGCCGGCGGTTCAGCCAACGAGTGTTGCCTCGCCACCCCGATTGTCGCGTCGGCGAAGCACCCGACCCTGCAGGTCAATTTCGATTTCCTCGAGGTCCCCCATCCGCGGCTCGTAAATCCATTTAAGTCCGCTGTCGTCCGCCGCTCGGGCCGATTGCTTATTTGAAGTAGCCACCAGGGTGGCGGAATCGATGGTGACCACCCTGCCGGTCCATCGAGTCTGCCCTCGCTCACGAACATGTCCGATGGTCAGCGCGCGAAAGAGCAAGAAATCGGCACTCACCTCGCGGAACCTGCCCAGCTTGGCGGTTACCGCGTTGCGCCCGCCCAGCGCACTCACGCTCCCTCGCAAAAAATCGTCTCCGGCCTCGTAGCTCGCGTTGCGCGAGAAGGGCCCGCGTACGTATCGCAAGCGCACCCGCAGCACCAGGCCGTGTGGTGAAATTTCTGCTTCGACCTCGTTGCGATTGCTTCCTTCTGGCGATTGCCACCACCCGGAAATTTTCCCTCCGTCAAAAGTGGTCTCCTCCCGCGCCAGGGTCTCTCCGCTACGGCGAATCTCGTATCGATATTTGCCCGCCGGGGGGATCACTTCGACTCCCTTGAACGACCGGGAAGACGCTTCCAGACTGCGCCCGGGCCCTCGCAACGTAGATTTACTACAGAACCTGAGCAAGGCGGATTCATTTTCGCTGCTCCCGGAGTTGGTGGGCGGCCGAACGCCCGCGACGTGTCAGGGTTGCCCACTTCGGCCCCAATCTGGCGCAAAGCCCTTGAGTCGTAGGGGGCTTTTAACACTAACGAACATTAGAGAGAGAGCCGTCCTTATAAGATCAGAGAGCTGTTTAATTGTCGTAAACGAACAGTTGCCCGAATCGAATCTTTATGGCGTTATATGTATGAAATAAACTATGGTAGACAAACAAGGCGGGGTTACAGAACTCGATGGCACAAGCTGTAAAAGTCCTGACTGTCAACGAACTCGCCGAGTATCTCCGGGTGCATCGGTCAACGATCTACCGATTGCTGAAGAAAGGACTACTGCCGGGATTCAAGATAGGCAGCGATTGGCGCTTCAACGTCGAGGTCATCGATAAGTGGCGAATGAAGCAGGGTGCCATCCTTCTGGCCGAGGATGCTGAAGAACTCAAGGAATGACGCGTCCTGTCGTTTTCTTCTCTGCCGAGTTTCCCGACCAACCTACCCGCTGGTGGTCATCATAGAATAACGCTCGGCCTCTACTGTTGATCGCCAATCCGGCGCAGCTCTTCCGCGATGGTCCCGGGAGCGGTTCGCGCGTAAACTGTCCGCTGCATGCCGACCGAAGTTTCGCTAAAAACCCGGTTCTTCACCGAGTCCGTCATTCGGGAGATGACGCGGCGCGCACTAAAATGCGGTGCGGTGAATCTGGCCCAGGGCTTTCCTGACTTCGCGGCACCCCAAGAACTTAAGCAGGCGGCCAAAGCCGCGATCGACCAGGAATTCAATCAGTACGCCATAACTCATGGTTCCCCCAACTTCCGCAATGCGATTGCCGAGAAAGTCCGCTCCTATAACGGAATCCCCTGCGATCCGGAGTTGAATATAACGGTCACCTGTGGCGCGACCGAGGCGATGATCGCCACCATGCTGGCGGTCATCAATCCGGGCGACGAGGTGGTTATTTTCGAACCGTTTTACGAGAACTACGGACCCGACGTCATCCTTGCCGGCGCGCAGCCGCGATACGTTGCGCTTCGCGACCCCGACTTCTCTATAGATCGACGCGAGTTGGAAGGGGCATTTAGTCCAAACACCAAGGCCGTCGTCATCAACACTCCGCACAATCCCAGCGGCAAGGTTTTCACCCGCGCAGAACTCGAGACGATCGCCGCGCTGTGCCGCCGTTACGACACGCTGGCGATCACCGACGAAATCTACGAACACATCATTTACGATGGTGCGCGCCACGTCTCGATTGCGACCCTGCCGGGCATGGCCGAGCGAACGGTGACCATCAGCGGCCTCTCGAAAACCTATTCGATAACCGGGTGGCGTCTGGCGTATGCGATTGCCTGCGAGCGCATCACCTCAGCGATACGAAAAGTTCACGACTTCCTTACCGTCGGTGCACCCCACCCACTGCAGGAAGCCGGCGCGGTTGCCCTGCGCCTTCCGGAGTCCTTCTATGCGGAGCTGGCAGCGATGTATGAACGCAAGCGTGCGATGCTGTACCAGGCGCTGACGCAGGCCGGACTGCGCTGCAGCCAGCCCGCAGGGGCATACTATATCATGGCAGACATCGCTCACCTGGGCTTCGCTGACGATTTCGCCGCCGCGGACTTCATGCTCAACCAGGTCGGCGTTGCACCCGTACCGGGATCAAGCTTTTACAGCCGGCCCGAATTGGGACGGAGCAAGGTTCGCTTCACTTTCTCGAAGAGCGACGAGACCATCGCCCTGGCAGCCCAGAGATTGCAGCAGCTCCCGAAGAGAGTTGCAGCTCGCTAGGGCCCGGCGACCGGAATCAGGTACGGCCGCCGCGCACGATCTTGAGGCGCGGCCGCTCGATGCCGCCGGAAATGTAGACCAGCACGGTCCACGCGCTGCGCGTGATCGGGTAGCATGCAAGTACGCTGGCAACGGTCACAACCGAAATGATTATCCACTGGGCGAGGTCGGAGAGCGAAGTCGTCCACGACAAGACCGCCCACAATACGATGAAGACCGCGGTGGCTACTGCATAGTCCAGATACATCGCTCCTAGCGATTCGCCCGGGTCAGCCCAGAACACCACATTGCATTTCGGACAGGTCCGGTTCATCCGGAAGTGCGACGCGAATACTGCCCCGCGTCCGCAAACCGGACACTTTTGCGTAAGGGCGCGTCTGATCAGGACCGATGGAGTTTCCTGGGCCACCAACCCATATTATCGCAGTGTGCGGGTTGAGGCACGTGCGACGGATGGTCCGCGCAGCAACAAACCAGAAAAACACGGGCGGGCTCAAACGCGATGCGCTTTACTTACCAGTCTGTCCGCCAGGTCCCGACCGGCACCGGCTTGTCCTGCGCTTATGAGCGGGAGCGGATAGTACTTGATTTCTGCTCGTCACGCTCTGAACCCGCGGGCGCGGCCGAAACCCACCACGCTCGCGAGCGGCGGCAAACACGATCGTCGATTGCCTCTACCCGAGCACCTCACCGGACGAAAGCGCCTCTGGACTAGTCGCCAAGAAACCTGCGGCGCACGAAAACCTCCCCGAGAAACAACAGGATGGCGAGCGGGAGCAGCTCGGGTGATGCTTCGCGACGAATGGTCACGGTCCCTCCCCGATGCGCGGCGACCGCTTCCGGAGCGCCATCGAGAGCACCACGCGTGGCCATGGCCAGGCGTCCGAGAAGATTGACGTTGGCGGGACGCAGGCGAAGCTCCGCAGCATCGGAGGGCAGCTCACCCAGCGACGCAAAGTCGCGATGGGTCAGCACCCGTTCCGTATCGCCCGCCTTGATCATCAGTGTGGCAACGTATCTTCCCCGCGCCAGCGGCCCGACTTCACCGCTGTACAGCGATGCATCGGTCTGCGTCATCGGAACGTCGACCAGATGGCCGGGCCCGCTGATCCGGCAGACCAGGTTGGGGACTGGGACGGCGTCGGCCTTCTCCGCCTCTACCGACAAGGCGCCGTCGCTCTGGGTCCGCACCCGGATCGCGAAGGCGCCCGGATCTCCTTCCCGCATCGTCCATGCAACCAGCTGCGACCAGAACTGCGCGTAGCGATCCCAGCGAATCCAGCTCAGGGTTGCCAGCGAGTCCGGATCGGCGGCGAAGATCGCGGACCGGCCCAGGCCGTACTGCCAGGCGGCCAGCAAGGGCGTGGCCCGATCGCCGCGCGCGATCTGGAGCGGGACCTGCGCCCCGTTCTTTGGAACCGAGGAAGCGTAGAAATCGATGGGCGGTATGCTGTGGGGATCGATCCCGGTAAGGATGGCGCTGGGCGGCCCGACTTCCACGCTGGTACGTCCCTGTTTGCGGCGATTCATCGCTTCGCGGGTCAGGCCAACCAGCAACAGCGGAAGCTTCTCGATGTCCTGCACGCGGTAGAAGACCCCGCCGGTTGCCTGGGCGAAGTCCTGCAGAAGACGAAGATTTGCAAGATCGGGCCCGATCCGAATGGTCGAGACCGGGATATGTTCGTTTGAAAAATCAGCGATCAGCGCATCGTGATCGTGATATTGGCGATTGGTGTCACCGTCGGTGAGCAGAATTATCTGTCGCACCGGGATACCGCTCTGCATGATCTCGCGCTGCGCGATTTCGAGAGCGTCTTTGAAATCGGTGCCGCCGCCGGGTTGCAACCGTTCAATCCGATTCTCCAACTCGGAGCGATCTTCGCCGAGCGTCTGCAGATGCCCGAGCACGTAGGGCTGCGAGTCGAACGCGATAACTCCGGCATAGTCGGTATCATCGAGCTGGCGCAGCAAAGCGATTGCCGCCTGCTTCGCGTAACGAATGCGTTCACCGTCACGCACCGCGGGATAGCGCGAGTCGTAGCTCATCGAATTGGACCGGTCGATGCACAGGTACACCGCGATCGGCTCGCGCGATGGTGGCGGCGGTTGCGCCTCGAAGTTCACCGGCAGGGTTTTCTCGAGATCACCGCCCTTGTAGCGATCGTCGCGCAGAGCTTCCCCGGTTACCACCAGCCCTCCGCCGAGCTCGGCGACATACCGGCTGATTGCGTGCTGCGCGCCTGGCGCGAGGGTCGCCGCCGATGCATCGTCCAGAATCACGAGTTGATAGGGCAGGTAGTCATCGGGCCTGCTCGACAGGCTGCGTGGCGGCACCAGGTCCACTCGATAGTTGCGAGCTTTGAGCGCACTCAGCAGGCTTTCGGGGCGGCTCTGCGATGCGATCAGGACCTGGGGCGCGCTGCTCACCGACAGGGCTGCCTCCGCGCGTGAATTGATTGCGCTGTTCGGGGGTGCCACGGCAATCTCCACCCCCATCAGGTAAGCGCCCGCCCGGTCCACCTGGTACGGCATCTCGAAGTGATTCATACCGGAGCTAAGCGCGACATGCTGCCCGCCTACCGGCTTGCCATCGCGCAGCAAGCGCAGCTGCGCGTCGACCTTGTCGGACGATTCGCTTTCGATGCCGATTCGGAAGTTGAACTGTTGCTGTGCACGAATGTTCTCGGGTGCCTGAAAGTCGGTCAGCGCTACCCGCTTGGCGTTTGAGGGCGGGGGCGCGGCGGCGTAGATGCGGACGCCGTCCTCGACCATCGCGGGGACTTCGGCAGCCGCGTCGCCGCGGGTCTCGTTACCGTCGCTCAGGAGCAAAATCCGCTTGTCGTTCTCGGGGGCAAACAGGCTTTGCGCGGCGGTCAGCGCCGCGGCAATGTCGGTTGCACCGGGATCAGGACGCGCCATGGGATTGCCGATGAGCCGCGGGTCCGAAGGCGGCACCGCGAGCTGTGCATCGCGGCCGAAACCGACAACCCCGAGCCGATCACGGGCACTCAAGTGGCGGGCCACTTCGTGAAGCTGACGGTACATCCAATCGCTTTGGTCGCGCGCGATCGAGCGCGACTCGTCAAGCACTGCCACCACCTCAACGCTCCGCGCCGCGGTCGTGCCCTTGATTTTGAGCCCCGCCAGTAGCGCTACCAGGACCGCCAGCAGGGCAAGCCTCAAGGCGAGCGATGCCGCGCCGGCGATTCTCGCTCCACGCAGGATGGCGGCCACCGCGGGATAGGCCACCAGCGGGGCCAAGACCAGGAGCCACAGGGCCGCGGGATGTTCAAACATGGGCCGCACCCCACAGCGCTGAGTGGCGTATCAGCACGACCGACTCTACCAGGAAGGCAATCATCGCAAGCCCGGCGAGGAGCGCCATCAGTGGCTGAACCTGCCGAGGACCGTGGCTCGACAAGCGCTCCGCAAACCGCGCAGGCGCGGGGGAGGCAGTCGCAGCCGCGACCAGCGCAAGGTCCGACTCGGAGGCATCGAAGTAATTCGCGTAAACCTCCACGATCCTGGTCCCCGACTCAATCGCGTAATGGCCCGACTGAAGCGGACGAATTCGTACCCGGCTCCACTTGTCGGCTTGCGCCTGAGTCCTGGAGCCATCGGGTGCGGTGACGATTGCGCTGCCCGCAACCGGAATGTCCACATAAGAACCGGTTGCAACGACTTGAATATCGGCCGGCGCGGTCAATTGCTTGACCAAATTGATGGTTACGACCAGCGCGTCGAGTCGATCCGCGTCGAGCAGCAGCCGGTTGCGCACATCGAAGGCGATGACCCCGATGCGGCCGCTCGGAATCCTGCCAATCGCCGCCAGCGGCACCAAATCGGAGTCGCCGGGTGTCGTCCCCTGCAGGAGTGGATCCATCCACTCGGGCAACCTCAGGCCTCGGGCCGCGGGGAGAATGGTGCTCTGTCCCATGCTGAAAGGCTCATCGCGCGCGGGCTTCATGAGCACCGGCAGGTTCTCCGGCGAAACCGTGAGCCCGGGAATCCTGGCCGCGGGTGGCACTACCGGCGGCGGAAAGATCAGCAGCATCGAGGCCGTCGAAATTCCGGGCATGTAACAATCGTGCATCACCGCGAGGTCGAACGGATGCCCGGCCTTTTGCGGAGAAAATTGCGCGGGGTCGGCGGTTTCGATCTGCAAATCAGGATTGATCGCCAAAAGCACCCGCGCGAGGTCGTCGCGCACGGCGGAATCGGCCGACAGCACCAGGGCGTGTCCGGCCTGGTGCGCGGGCGCATACACCCAATGCTGATTGTCGGCCTCGATCGCATCGGGGGTAAGAATGTGGGCCGAGATCAGGCCGCCCGCACTGAGGGGGCCGAAAGGCACCACCATCTGCTCGCGCGGAGCGAACATCAGGGTGTTGTGAAACACCTCGCGATCCTCGGCCTTTACCTGAAACTCTGCCAGGCGCGGTTTGTTCGAAAAGTTGCGCAGTACCGCGCGTCCCCGCGACGAACCGACCGCGCCCGGGTCGAGTGAAACGATCGCCACGTTGTCGTCGCCATGCTCGGTCCGGTGCAAATGTAGCGGCGTGGTGCCTCTCGCGTCGCCGGTGGCGCGCGCGGACGGCGCCCGGTCGGTGAACAGTTCAATCTCTGACGATCCGCGTCCACGCATGATCGCGGCCGAGAGCGCCGAGGCGTGAGCGGCAACCGCCAGCGGCTGGAGGGTGTGAATAGCATTGCGAACCGCGTCCAGATTTTGGGTCTGGGGTACCGTGACTTGCGCTTCCAGCGCATAGGTGATCACACTGAATTCGTCGCCGGGTGGCGCCGCATCGACCAGCTTGAGTGCCTGCTTCCTGGCCTCCTCAAGACCGCTCCTTCCCTCGAAGCGGGCACCCATGCCCGCCCCCAAATCGAACACCAACGCATGACTGCGCCCACGGCCGGCGTGCGCCGGGACCATCGCGTAAAGCCCGGCCACCGCCAGGACCAGGGCGCTCAACGCGGCGAGTTCCAGCCAGAACAACGGATCGATGCGGACGTGACGCACGCGCGTCACCGGAGCCGCGACCTCATCGAACAGCATCAGGCTGGAGACCGAGATAGTGGGACGCGAGCGTGAACGCAGATAGATCAGGGCGAGGATCACGAGCGCGACCGCCCACAGGAGATTGATGGGGTTAAGGAATCCCATCGTTAGCGCACGATGCCCAACGCGGGCAGTTCGCGCTCCATGAAGCTTTCCAGATTGTGGGCGCCGAATGCTTGTGTGTATGCGATGCCGCGCTGGGTACAAAACCCACGAACCGCCTGGGCGAGTTTGTCAACCTTGCGGCGGCAGGCAGCCGCGGCCTCAGGTCCAAACACCGTCTCGCGAACCCCGCCGGTCTCGGCGTCGCGTACCCGATAGAGCCCCGGCGGATAACTTCCGGTTGACTCAATCCGGCCGAGGACCTGAATCACTTTAACCTCATGGCGGGCGGCCAGCAGCCGCGCCAGCGCATCTTCGTAGTCGGTTCGAGTGACCAGAAAATCGGAGACCACGATCACGATTCCGGCTGGCCGGCGCTGATGGAGCAACGAATCCACCGCTGCCCCGAGCCGAGTCTCGCCGCCGGTCCGGATGGCGCTCACGAACGGACGAAAGTCGAGGTAGGACTCGCGCCGGCGGTGGAAGGGCGACGAGTCCAGTTGCATGTTCCCGCGACGCATCGCGAAGGCCGCGATTCGCACCGCATCGTTGTCGCTCATCCCGACATAGGCCAGCGATGCTGCCAGGGCGAGTGCCAACCCAAGCTTGTCGTCAGCCTCCGGAAACGCCATCGAGGCGCTTGCATCTACCAGCATCGTGATCTCGATCTGTCGCTCGGCGCGGAAGGTGCGAATCGAAAGCTGGTCGAGGCGCGCGTAGGTGTTCCAGTCAAGGAAGCGTAGGTCGTCGCCCTCGTTGTATTCACGAAAATTTTCCGGCTCGATGCCGAGGCCTTGCACCCGTCCGAGCGTGCGCTGCCCGGAACGCACGGTCCGCGCACGCTTGATGCCCAGTACCAGGCGATCGAGTTTTTTCAGAAATTCGGGCTCGAACGCACGCGCCTCGAGCATTACGACAACCTCAGGACCGCGTCGCGTGCACCGACCGGATCACGCGCTCCACGATCTGCGGCGCATCGATCCCGTCTGAGTGGGCCGCGTAATTGAGCATGATTCGATGGGCCAGCGCGGACACTGCCACCGCTTCGATATCCTCCCGCGCCACGTTGGCGCGCCCATCGAGCAGCGCCCGGACCTTGCCTCCGAGAATGAGGGCTTGTGCCCCGCGCGGCGAGGAACCGAACATCACGTAGCGGTTTACCATCTCGTCGTGAAGCGATTTCACCGAGTCGCCGACGTAGCGCGAGTGGTCCGGCTGCGTGGCGCGCACGATGCGCGCGGCATAGTGCTCCATCGCCGGCGCCGCGATTACTTCGCGCACCAGCTTTTTCAGCGTCTCGACACGCTCCTGGGCCTCGTCGCCATGGAACACAGGCACGATGCCGGCTTCATCGGCGCCGGTGGTCGAAGAGATGATGCGGACCAGGTTGTCCTCTTCCGGATAGTCCAGCCGCACTTTGAACAGAAATCGATCGAGCTGGGCTTCCGGCAGCGGATAGGTGCCTTCCATTTCGATCGGATTCAGGGTGGCCATCACCAGATACGGCGGCCGCAGCGGATAGGTGGTGCCCGAGACCGTCACCTGTAATTCCGCCATCGCTTCCAGCAGGGCGGACTGAGTCTTGGGCGTCGCGCGGTTGATCTCGTCGCCGAGCAGTATGTGGCAAAACACCGGTCCGGGTTGGAAGGTGAATTCGCGCCGGCCATCCTCGCCGCTCAGGATCACGCGGGTACCAGTGATGTCCGCCGGCATTAGGTCGACGGTGAACTGGATGCGGTTGAAGCTAAGGTTGAGCGCCTGGCCCAGCGTCTTGACCAGGGTGGTCTTGCCGGTTCCCGGTACCCCTTCAATCAATACGTGGCCGCCCGCGAAGAGCGCGGAGAGCAACTGCTCGACCGCCTGCTCGTGGCCGACGATCACCTTGTGAATTTCTGACTGGATGCGCCGGAAGGTGCGGGCAAAGTCCGCCACCGTCGGCAGCTCGAGCGCCGCCTGCGTCTCACTCATCTTTCGAACACTCGCTGAATGGTAATTCGGTCATCGGGCGGCACCGCCGCGCGGGGGATGGGCTCATCGGGCTGCTGGTGCGCATTGAGAGGGGTATGCACCTTGGGCGGAAGGTAGGCCTGCCCCGCGCCCTTGGCGCCCTGCTCGACCGGGCGTGCCTCGATGGCAATTTCAAAACCCTCGGCGCTCATCTTCGACTTCGAGGCCTCGCCGAAGAGGCTGTCCGGATCAGCACCGATTCCATGCACGGCGCCGCCGTTGTACGACTGCTCACCGCGCTGTTCATCGTTCTGCGCGGATTGGCTGGAATCGTCGGCGCCGGAAAGCGACTTGCCCCTGGTGCTGGAATCCTGCCCGTTCTCGCCGTTTTCACCCGGGTTGCCTTGCGCGTCGGGTTCACGCAGCGCATCGTCGATGGAAGGCAGCGCCGGTTCGTCTTCGCCGGGATTGTCACGCTTGAATTGCCCGGCCTGCTCCCCTCGGTGGGAGTTGCGCCGCGCGTCCGGACCTCGATGATCCGAAGGATCGAGTCCCGCCTCATTATCCGCCAGCTTGAGCGTCAAACGCTGCCGCGGTCTGGAATCGCCGCGCAATTTGCTCTGCACGTCGCCCGCCAGGTTGCGCGCGCGGTCCAGCAGCCCGCCGAACTTCCCGGAGTCTCCCTGCCCCGTGGTCACCCCTTCGCGCGCCAGTTTTTCGCGCAGCCGCGCCATCGTGGCAGGATCGGCCTGGACCTGCAGTCCGTTGCTGTCTCCGGGCTCTGCAGGACGCAGATGAAGATCGTCAAGATCGACCGTGATGTCGGGGGTTCCCATGTTGGACGCAATTTTGAGGTTCTGGCGGGTCCAGGCTATCGGGATCAGCAGCGCTGCGACCGCAAGCGCCGCCAGCGGAGTCCACCACGAGCGCGCGATGCGTCGGCGCTCGACTCGTGCCGGCACGAATTCGTCGCGATGCGCCAGTGCGTCTTCAATAAGATACGCCCACAACGCACCGTGCCTGCGAGACGAGAGGGTCTGCACGATGGTGGTCAATCGGCCCTTGAGTCCCGCGCGCTCATCGGCCAGCGCCGCAGCCCGCTGCGCGTTGGAGCGCCTGCGCAGCGCCGATCGCAGCGTGGTCCAAAGCGCGGAAGCCCCGAGCAGCGCTACGGCACCCGCCACCCCCAAAAACTGCAACGGTGACAACAGCATCGCACCCGCGAACACCACCGCGGCGACGGTTATCCCGATCGCCAGCACCAGGTACAAGCCGTGCTGCAGCGCAAGCCAGTTCAGTCGGGCGCGCAGGCTCGTCACCTGGCCCAGAATGATGTCGAGCTTTTCTTGAGCTCGCGATACGTGAGCCGACGCGGGCATCTTTACACGGAGAACCACGAGATTAACCAAGCGCAGCGCGGCAGGCAACGGAGAATCCTGCCGCAATTCGGTTAATTTTCACGGCCCGGCGCAGCCGACCCGCTCGGCACCAGGAGCCCGCGCTTGCGCTCTGCGAAGTTAGAATGTCCAGCCGACGATGGACTTGATGAACAACCCGTTGCTCGCCCGCGTGACTCCGACCCCGACGCCGAAGTTCAATTCGAGCTGGGGCAGAAAATCGAAATTGAGGGCGGGCACTATGAAGTGCTGTTGTCGTTGTACGCCCGGCATATCGGAGAGCGGGCCCATGTCCCCATAATATTCCAGCGCGGGGGAAATCCAGTGGGTGAGTTCATAGACGACTTCTCCGGAGGGATCGAACTGAACACCTTTGTGAGTGCCCGGCCCCCTAAACGGTTTCTCGAACGCGAAATTCCCGACCATCATGAGCTTGCCAAACTTCCTTTCGAGGATCGGACGGAGTTCTAGGCTCAGCGGATTGTCCTCCGCCTGAAAGCGCATGTAGTCGAGTTCGATGTTGCCGCCGACTTCGATGGGCCAATTTTCGGATTGCGGTACTCCGAAGTGTACCTTGCTGCGCGACCCTGCGTAGTTGTAACTCCCGTTGCTCATCTTGGCGGTGCACAGGTACTGCCCGACCTCGAGCCACGGCAGCACTCCGTAGGTTGCTTCCAGAGTTTCATGGATTTGGTAGGGGTCCATCGCTTCGCGCGCGTATTGTCCTGTCGCGGTCGTGGTGGTGTTCGAATGCAGTTCGAGTGTCAGACGGTGGAATGGAGCGGTTTCGACCGTGTAAATTTGAATTTCGTAAAAGTCGATGGCCCACGCAGGTCGCGCTCGGGCGAGCATCGACAGGGCCAGAGCAATCGCGAGGGCCCAAAGCGGGAACCCGTGTCGGGGGACGCCGCCGTTGTGGCGGCGGGCGCGCCGCGTCATGTCGCTAATCCGTAAGACCCGCGTCCTCGCGCGCACCGAGCGCGACCGCCGACCAATCGAGGTCTGCGCGGCCCATTGCAAGCGCATGAACGAACCTGTCGCGCAGCAAGCTCGCCGTGGGCATCGGCGCGTTCGCCTCGCGCGCGCTGCGCAGCACAATTTCGACATCCTTGAGCCCAAGCGGCAGACGAAAGCCCGCGGGACTGTGGCGGCGATTCGCAATCGCAGCGCCGTACCCCTGGTAGACGGGGCACGCGAACAGCGTCTGCCCCAGCATGCTTGCGAGGGCCGAGCGATCGACCCCGTTCTTTTCGGCCAAGGCGAACGCTTCGCCCATCGCCTCCATGGCGGCGGCGATTAGGAAGTTCCCGGAAATCTTGACCACGTTGGCCGCCTCGGTTACTTCGCCGAAATCGAAAACGCGCTGTCCCAAGGCTTCCAGGATTGGCTGCGCCGTCGCTTTCGCGGCAGCCGGACCTGAGACACAAATCCACAGGCGTTTCGCTGCGGCCGCGTCGGGACGCCCGAACACCGGCGCAGCGACCAGCGTGGACCCCACCTTGCGATGGACTTCAGCGAGTTCGCGGGTGGTCGCCGGCGCGACCGTGCTCATCGAGATATGGATACCGCCCTGACCGAGACGCTCGGCTAGGGCGGGGTCGCCCGCAACCAGTTCCGTCAATGCCGCATCGTCAGCGACCATCGAGACCAGCACGCCGCCACGCCTTATCGTGTCGGCGGCTCGTGGCGCGATAGTGGCACCTTTGCCCGAAAGCGGCTCGGCCCGAGATTGAGTTCGATTCCAAACCGTAAGGCGGTGGCCGCTCGCCAGGAGATTCGCAGCCATCGGCAATCCCATGTTACCAAGACCGACAAATCCAATTTCGAGGCCCATATCCCGAATTCTATCATGCCGACCCGAGATTCCTCGACTCGGCACCTCGCCCGGTTTGCGCACTACCTGGATCTCACCACGCCGAGGCGGGGGCAGCGATGTTCGATGGGGCATCGCGAGCACCACGGCGAGGTCGGGTGGCATAGGGTTTGCCCGAAAGCCACCAGCAGCGGGTTGTACTCAAGCCAATGACGCCGAGGCAGCACTTCGCGCAACGCCATCTCGGTCTTCTCGGGCGTGGTCGTCTCCACCAGGCCCCAGCGGTTTGAGATCCGGTGCACGTGGGTGTCGACACAGATCCCCGGTTTGCGAAACGCTTCCGTCACCACCAGGTTCGCGGTTTTGCGGCCGACCCCTTTTAGGGTAAGCAGCGCATCCAGATCATCGGGAACCTCGCCGCCGTACCGGGTTTTGAGATCGCTGCTGATTCCGCGAATGACGCGCGCCTTGGTCCGATAAAATCCAACCGGGAAAATCAGGCGCTCGAGCTGTCGAACCGGAATTTTCAGCATCGCGTCGGGGGTCGACGCACGCTCGAACAGCCGCCTGGTTGCCGCCGCCGTGGTTTCATCCTTGGTGCGGAGGCTCAGAATGCAGCTGATCAGGGTCTGAAACGGATCCCGCGTGTGGGCCGCCACCAGGGTGACAATCGGCGCGTTCCACGAGGGTGCCTCACGGCGCAAGGTCTTGATGAGATCGCCGACGGTCTGCGGCGTCACCTTAAGTCGCCTGCGCGTGGACGAGTTCCGACTGGCGGCCGCGGCGCGCTTCACAGCGCTGGTTGTAGCACGGCTCCATAAATCGAAGGCACCGGGCGCACGCCCCTAACACGTACGTGGATGCGGGCGAACTGCTCGGTTCCCTGCCAGGTATCTTGCCAAGCAATTCTCATTTGACGGTCCGCGCCGCTGCGGACTAGTTGTAGTCGCCGGGGAACCGCTCACCCGCAGGAGGCAATCGCGATGGACGTCGGCAAAGACAAGCTGCTCGAAATGTACCGGTCGATGCAGAGAATCCGGCTCTTCGAATCGAGGATTCGCGACCTGGCGATGGCCAACGAGATCCCGGGCTTCGTCCACGTGTCGATCGGCGAGGAAGCCAGCGCCACCGGTATCTGCGCAGCCCTGCGCAAGACCGACCGGATTACCTCGACCCATCGTGGTCACGGTCATCTGATCGCCAAAGGCGGCCGACTCGACAAGATGATGGCCGAGATCTACGGCAAGCGCGGTGGATACTGCAAAGGCAAGGGCGGTTCGATGCATATCGTCGATTTCTCGCTCGGGATCCTGGGCGCCAACGGCATCGTCGGCGCGGGATTGCCGATCGCAACCGGCTCCGCGCTCGCGGCGGTGGTCGCGGGACGCGACGAAGTCAGTGCGTGTTTCTTCGGCGACGGCGCCTCCAACGAGGGCACCTTCCACGAATCACTCAACCTGGCAGCGGTCTGGAAACTCCCGGTCGTGTTTGTGTGTGAGAACAATGGCTTCGGCGAGTTCACTCCGATGCAGACCGTAACCTCGGTCAAGGACATCGCGGTGCGCGCGCAGGGTTATGGGATTCCCGGGCACATCGTCGACGGCAACGACGTCATGGAGGTGTATCAGTACGCGACCGAAGCAGTGGCTCGCGCCCGGGCGGGCGAAGGACCGACCCTGCTGGAGTGCAAGACCTACCGCTGGGAAGGACACGTCGTCGGCGAGCAGGCCTTCCTTGGCGAGGAGGCCTACCGCAAGAAGACGGAGATCGAGGAGTGGAAGCGCAAATGTCCGATCATTCGTTTTCAGCAATGGTGCCTCGAGGGCGGCAAGATTTCCGAAGCGGAATTGAAAAACATCGTGAGCGAGACCGACAAGGAACTGGACGAGGCGATTGCGTTCGCGCGCTCCAGCGAATTGCCCGATGTGTCTGAAGTCACCGACGACGTTTACGTCTGAGTCCGCAGTGGGAGGCCCGAAGCCATGCCCCAGTTGAATTTCATACAGGCGATCAATTCCGCGTTGGCCGAGGAAATGGAACGCGACCCGCTCACCTTCCTGATGGGTGAAGACGTCGTGCTCGGTGCGTTCGGCGCGACCAAGGGGCTTATCGACAAGTTCGGCGCAAAGCGCGTGCGCAATACTCCGATCAGCGAAGCGGGCTTTGTGGGCGCGGCGGTGGGCGCGGCTATGGCCGGAACCCGGCCGATCTGCGAGGTCGAGTTCGCGAGTTTCTTCTATTGCGCCTTCGACCAGGTCTGCAACCAGGCTGCGAAGTTGCGCTACATGTCCGGCGGACAGGCCCGCCTGCCGATCACATTTCGCGCGGTGTTCGGTGCGATGGGCGGGGCGGCGGCTCAGCATTCGGAAACGGTGTACGCACAGTTCCTCAGCGTACCCGGACTGAAGCTGGTGGTTCCGTCCGGGCCGGCGGATATGAAGGGGCTGCTCAAGAGTGCGATTCGCGACGACAATCCGGTGATCGTCTTCGAGCATGGCGGACTCGGCCGCCTGAAAGAGGAGGTGCCCGCGGGCGATCACCTGGTGGCGCTCGGAAAGGCCGCGGTCAAACGCGAGGGCAAGGACGTCACCCTGGTCGCGATTGGCGCGATGGTGCCGAAGGCGCTCAAAGTCGCTGACAAGCTCGCCAAGGACAACGTCTCGGTTGAGGTCGTTGACCCGCGCACTCTGATCCCGCTGGATGAAGAGACCATTCTGGGTTCGCTCGCCAAGACCAATCGCATCGTGGTTGCCGACGAAGGACATCTGCGCGGGGGCGCTGCAGGGGACATCGCCGCGATGGTCGCGGAAAAGGGCTTCGACTCCCTCGATGCACCGGTCAAACGGGTCGCATCGCTCGACGTTCCGATTCCCTTCAGCCCGCCCCTGGAGCGCGCGGCGGTGGCCGATGAGGCGCGCATCGAACGCGCTATTCGCGAGCTGCTGGGCAACTGAAGCGACCACTCGGGACCAGACGCGTGGCCATTGAAGTGGCAATGCCCAAGTTTGGGCTGACGATGCACGAGGGAACCGTGCAGCGTTACTTCAAGGTCGTCGGAGAGTCCGTGACCGCGGGCGAGCCGTTGTACGAGGTAGAGACCGAAAAGGTTCTCTACGAAGTTGAGGCGCCTTCCGCGGGAATTGTCGCTGCGTTGCTGGTGGAGGAAGGGGCCACGGTGGAGTGCGGTGTAGCGGTCGCGGTACTGGCCGAGGCGGGCGAAGACCTGGCGGTCGTGACTGGCCGCTACGCCAATCGCGTCTCCTCCAACGGTGCAAGCACGGCTTCCGAGCGGCCGGCTAAAGAGCGGGCGACCAGCTCCACGTCGGTCTCCGCCCACGCGGGGAGCAGCCGGCGGGCGGTCAGCCCGGTCGCGCGCAAACTTGCAGCCGAAATGGGGGTTGACGTAGAGGCGATCGAAGGTAGCGGACCGGGCGGTCGCGTCACCAAAGAAGACGTGGAGCGTGCCGCGAAAACTCCGCAAGCCGCGATACGACCAGCACCGAGTGCAGCCCCGGCGCCGGCGAGCGGCGCTCGAACCCCGTTGCGCGGAGCCCGCAAGACGATCGCGGAGCGGATGCACCAGTCGCTGCGTGATTCAGCCCAGATCACGATCATGACCGAGGCGGACGTGACCGCGGCGACCGAGTTGCGCGCGCACCTCAAGAACGAATTCGACGCCACCTACACCGACATGCTGGTTCATGCCGCTTCGCGCGCGCTGCTGCGACATCCGCGGGTCGCGGCACGACTGGAAGGTGCGGAGATCGTAGGGCCGGCCGTAATCAATGTGGGCATCGCGGTGGCGCTTAGCGAGGGACTGATCGTCCCGGTGGTACGCGATGCCGCCCGCAAGGGGCTGCGCGAGATCGCCATCGAGGCCAAGGCGCTGGGGGAAAAGGCCCGCACCGGCCATCTCAAGCTCGAAGACGTCACGGGCGGTACGTTTACGATCACCAATCTCGGCACCTACAGCATCGACGGGTTCACCCCGATCCTCAATCCGGGCGAAACGGGGATTCTCGGGGTCGGCCGAATTGTTGAAAAACCCGCCATCTACCGCGGCGAGATCGCGCGGCGCGCGATGATGACGCTCTCACTCACCTTCGACCATCGCGTAGTCGACGGCGCGCCCGCCGCGGAATTTCTGCAAACCGTCATCGAGTTTTTCAACTACGGCGAGCGATGAACCGCGCGCGCCGGAGGCTTAAGCTTGCTTTAGCACTTTACCTCGCAACCGGCATCGCGACAGCGTCGACTTTCGCGCAGTCAAAATCCTCCTCCAGGTCTGCACACGAAGCGGTCGCGGTGCGCGCGCCGCAACCCAAGGCGATCGACTACGACAAGCTGACCCAGGAAGCGACGGACCTGCTGTCGAAATACATTCAGATAAACACCACGAACCCGCCCGGCAACGAGCTGGCCGCGGCCAAGTTCCTGAAGGACAAGTTTCTGGCCGACGGAATTCCGGCGACCACCTGGGAGCCGGTACCCGGGCGCGGCATCGTTGCGGCGCGCCTGCACGGTATCGGCAAGCATCAGAAAGCGCTCCTGCTGCTGAGCCATATGGACGTGGTCCCTGCCGATCCAAAGGAATGGAAAACCCCTCCGTTTTCCGGCGATGTCAAAGACGGGACCATCTGGGGCCGCGGTGCGCTCGATGACAAGGGGCCAGGCGTCGTGTTCCTGATGTCGATGCTGGCGGTGAAGCGGGCGGGAATCCTGCTCGATCGAGACATTCTGTTTGTCGCGACCGGCGATGAAGAACAGGGCGGTAAAGACGGCGCCGGATGGTTCGTCGACCACCAGCAGTCCGTATACTCGGACGTCGGCTATGTCCTCAACGAAGGCGGCGGCATCCGGGTGTTGCCCAACCGAAGGGTCTTCTATTCGGTCGCGGTCACCGAGAAGACGCCGTTGTGGCTTCGGGTGACAGCGAGCGGACCGACCGGGCATTCGTCCCAACCGCCGGCGGAAACATCAGTGACCGGACTCTTGCGGGGGCTGCAGCGTCTGGTCGAGTACCACCCTCCCATACACCTGATTAGTCCGGTGGAAAACTACTTCCGCGCGATGGCGGAGCTCGGAGATGGGCCGAAACAGTGGCTCGATCTCGCGGCCTCGCTGCGTGACCCGGTTTTCCAGAAACAATTCCTCTCCGCCCCGGATCACAACGCGCTGGTGCGCGACACGCTTACTCCGACCGTCCTGGGCGCGAGCAGCGCGATCAATGTTCTCCCCGCCACCGCCTACGCGGAACTTGATTGCCGCCTGTTGCCCGGGAGCGACTCGAAAGCGGTGCTGGCAACCATCAACAAGGTCTTGAATGACAAAGACCTCAAGACCGAGATCGTGCGCAATTGGCCGCCGGTTTCGTCGCCGCAAAAATCGGAGCTGATGAGTGCAATTCAGACGCTTGCACGACGTGCGAACAAGGACGCGCCGGTGGTCCCTACCTTGATCGCCGGGTTCACCGACAGCCACTACTTTCGGCAGAAGGGGATCATCGCCTACGGTTTCGTGCCGATCGAACTCACGCATCCAGACGAGCTCAAAGGCATCCACGGAAATGATGAGCGGGTTTCGGTCGATGAGCTGGGTGGGGGCATTCGGCGCACCGTCGAATTGCTGAAGATCCTCGGCGGACGCTAGACTTCCGGCGAGCGGAAATTGCATACACCAGGTTGATTGGCCCTTTCCCTACCCTGCCTGGTTGGGGGCGGGGGCCGAGCTAGACGAAGCCGCGAAAATTTGCTGATTCACAGTAGGTGGCGAACGCCACCGCGAGGACCAAAACGGGATGATTCGCGCCGGAGTCGGATTTTCGAACGCACTCAACCCCAAGACCGCCGCCGGCGAGGCGACTGCAGCTGCGATGCAGGAGGCTGGCCTCGCGCAGGCTAAGGCCGCACTCTGCTTCGCAACGACCGCCTACGGTGCGGCATATCCCATGATTCTGCGAGCGGTTGGAGCCGAGGCGAAAACCCCGGAGGTCGCCGGATGCTCCAGCCTCGGGGTGATCGCGCGCGAGCAGGAAATCGAGTCCGGCAACGCTTTGGTCGTCATCGTTTTAGGGGGCGAGGAGATCGGCGCACACCGGTTTTTCGTCCCGACCCTGCGTGGGCGCGGCTCTGAAGTAGCCGCCGAAATCGCCGCCGCGGTGCGCCCCGCGCTGCGGCAGAACAACCTGCTCTGCCTGTTTGCGGACACCTACAACATGGACGCGGAGAAGCTGTTGCCCGCTCTTGCGCGCGAGCTTCCCCACGTGGCGGTGACGGGCGGCGGCGCGAGCGAAGACGGCTCGGTCGGTGAGACGTTCGTATTCTGTGGCGATGCAGTCAGTAACAACGCGGTATCGGGGATGCTGATCGCGGGCGACTTCGATCTCACGATAGCAAGTTCGCTCGCGTGCGCGCCGGTCGGACCGCCCCATCAAGTCACTGCCGTGCGGGAAAATGTCATCCTGGAGCTGGATGGCCGCCCCGCTTATCAGGTATTTGCGGAAGCGGCGGGGCCGCTGGCGTCCGATTTGCGCCGCGCGCTCGCGTTCGTGTTTCTGGCCGTGCCCATGGATGCCTCGGCCGACAAAATCGAGCGCGGCAAATTCCTGGTCCGTAACATCGTTGGGGCTAGCGAAGAGCACGGTGCGCTCGCGGTGGCACATCATCCGCACAAGGGCGACACGGTTGGACTGGTGCTGCGCGATGCGGAGCGATCGCGCAACAATCTTAAAGAAACGCTTGAGGATCTGAAAACCCGGCTGGTGACCGCACCAGCGTTGGGTTTGTATTTCGATTGCGTCTCCCGCGGGTCGGGGTTGTACAACATTCCGGGGCATGACTCCGCCTATATCCGGCAGTACCTCGGTGAAATTCCGATCGGCGGATTTTTTACGGGCTTCGAAATCGGCCCGGCGGGTGAGCATACCAGCCTGCTCCAATACTCCGGCGTTCTGGCTTTCATCTCCGCGCGAACCCCGAGGAGTTGATGCCCACTGGCTTGCAACCCCGAAATGCTTAGTGGTACCTCAAACGTGGATTTGAGCGCAGGCGCCGGATTCCATCCATTTCACGACGGAGGACTAGAAGTTGGACTTCGGATTTTCTGAAGAGCAGGAGATGTTGCGCGACGCGGCCAAGCGCTTTCTGGCCGACAATTGTCAGACCAAATTTGTCCGCCAGATGATGGCGGACGCAACCGCCCACGATCAGGGCTTCTGGAAAAAACTCGTCGACCTCGGCTGGCCGGGGCTGTTGATTCCGGAAAACTATGGCGGTCAGGGCGGCAGCTTCCTGGACATGACCGTGATCGTAGAGGAAGCCGGCAAGGCCCTGGTTCCGGGACCATTCTTCACCAGCTCGCTGCTGGGGGCGCCGTTGCTGATCGAAGGCGGTTCGGAAGATCAGAAGAAGTCGCTACTGCCGCGTATGGCCAAAGGCGAATTCATCGGCACCGTCGCGATAGCCGAAGCCGCCGGCCGCTTCGATGCGGGCGGTATCCAGCTGAAAGCGGCGAAGAGCGGCTCAGACTACCTGCTGAGCGGTGAGAAGTTCTTTGTGCCCGATGCGCACGTCGCTAACGGTTTTGCGGTCGCAGCCCGAACCAGCGGCAGCGGTGAGAACGGAATAACCATCCTGCTGGTGCCGGCGAACGCCAAGGGCGTCACCGTGACCCAGCTCAAGACCGTCGATATGACCCGTCGTCTGTGCCACTTGAAATTTGACAACGTGAAAGCCGAGGGCATGCTCGGCAAAGTCGATCAGGGATGGCCGATTCTGCAACGGACCCTGGACATCGCCACCGCGGCCCTCGCCACGGAAATGGTCGGGACCGCGCAGAAGGCGCTCGACCTGTCCGTCGAGTACGCAAAGACGCGGGTCCAGTTCGGCAAACCGATCGGATCTTTCCAGGCCGTAAAACATAAGTGCGTCGACATGATGGTCGCAGTCGAGAACGCGCGATCGCTCGTGTACTACGCGTGCTGGACGGTCGACACGCGCAACGACGAAGCCAAGACCGCGGTACCGATGGCCAAGGCCTACGCCTCCGACATGGCAAAGAACGTCACTTCGGAAGCGATCCAGGTGCACGGCGGCATTGGCTTCACCTGGGAGCATGACATGCATCTGTTCCATCGTCGGGCGCTCGCCGGCGAGGCGAACTTCGGCAACGCCCCGGTGCACCGCGAGACGGTTGCCCGCTCGCTGCTCGGCTGAGAGCGCTCGCTTATTGTGGATCCCGTGGCGCGGCGCGCGAGCGTCGCGCCACTTGCGTTTGGCGCGGGGCGCACCCAGCGCGCAGTGAACCTCTCGTGCTGCCCCGGTCGTAACCCGCAGCGCGTCATTTGCGTTTGCGTGGAGCCCGCGCCTAAATAGCCCTCAACTTACCAGGAGTGGCTGCAATGGCAGAGATGGGAATTTACGAAGCGATGAAAACCTTGAGGGCGGTGCGAAAACTCAGGCCCGATCCGATTCCCGACGACGTCCTCCGGCGCGTGCTGGAAGCGGCTACCTGGGCGCCGACCGGGGGCAATCGGCAGCCGTGGCGAATCGTGCTGGTCAAGGACCACGCCAAGAAGCAGCGTCTCGGTGAGTTGTACTCACGCAGCTGGAAAGCCTACGTCGGAAACTATCATTCGGCCATTCCGGAGAGCATGCCTGCTGCGGCGCGCGAGCGGACCATTCGAACATTGAAGGCAGGCGACTACCTGGCCGATCATTTCGGGGAAACTCCTGCGGTAGCGGTCTTCTGCTTCGATCCCAACCACATGGCTATTACAGACTCAAAGCAAAAGCGCCCTTCCGTGGTCGGCGGAGGATCGGTCTACACGGCGGTGGAGAATCTCCTGATCGCCTGCCGCGCCGAGGGGCTGGGATGCGTGCTCACTACCCTGCTCTGCGAATCGGAACCAGAAGTGCGTGAGCTGCTCTCGATTCCCGATCCCTGGTACACGGCCGCAGCTGTTCCAATTGGTTACCCGGTCGGGCGCGGTCACGGCCCGTTGACTCGCCAGGCGCTGGAGAAGCTCGTCTTCCTGGATTCGTGGGAAAAGCAGATTTAAATCGCCGCCGACGGTGCGTGGATCAGTAGTCGCCGTGGCGGTATTGCTCGTTCTGGATCTGATTCCCGATCGCGAAGCCTGCCACACCGCCCGCGGCACCACCTATCGCCGCCCCGGCGCCAGGAGCGCCTACCGCCGCGCCAACCAGAGCACCGGTACCGGCACCCACGGCCGCGCCGCCAATGGTCCCTTCCTCACGCGTGGTGAGAGGTGCTCCGGAGCAGGCGGAGAGAGCAAGAGAAGCTGCGAGCACCAACCCTACCGTGGCAGAAAACAACCAGGACAAAACATTCCTCGCGTTCATCGCAACACCTCCAGAAGGAAGCGGAATAGGTGCCGATGATGAATGCAGCAAGATGCTTGCCAGGCAGAAGCGAGCGGTTAAGCAGTCTTTCCGCGGCTCGCCAGGAAAAATTTACAATGTGGCGAAATTGGAGCTTTTTCGCAGCGCGAGCCAAGCAGGCTTCGGCGCAAGGCGCCGACGTTTTCGTCAAGAGTCAATCCAGGCCAACGAGCCCGCGCTGCAAACACGCGCGAGTCGGCACGTAGGTGTCATAGCCGCACTCGACGGCGGGTCGACTGGACTGTTGGGTTAATCAGGCAGACCGCGCGGGAGAGATCCCGCGCGGTCCTTTTTTGTCCAGCCTCGCAATCCCTGGAACTAGAAAGTGGGAGTAAGAATTCCGAACAGTCCGTTCGTCTCCTTATCGGGACCGGCGCTGAAATAAACGGTGTCTCTCGTCACCCCGGCGGCGCCTTTGCCATTGAGTAGTTTCCAGAGGCCGTCGATCACGAGCGTCTCGGTCGTGCGACCCTTTTTAGTCACCAGTTGGCCCAGCGATACACCGCTTGAGTTGAACACGTTGATGTGCCCATCGCCGAAGTTGCCAATCAGGAACTGATTAGCGACCGCGCCAAAATTCGCCGGCGCCTTCATCATGCCCCACGGGGCATTGAGTTGACCGAACGAGGCAAACCGGCGCTCGAAGTCGCCATCGGTGCTGAAGATATCGACGAACCCGAGCCCCACGCCGTGAACCGGGTCATGCTTGGCTCGGTCTTGCTGCGCGTAGGCAATCCAGAGGTGCGAAGTACCGAACAACTCAATGCCGAACGGCGCGTAGCCTCCAGGCGCAGACGGGTCTTTGAATTTGCTCGACAGTGCGGCATTGGCCGCGTAGTTGTCCGAATCGAAAACATCGATATTGCCCGAACGGAAGTTGGTTGCGTACAGATGCTCCGCGCCCGCACTGTCACTTGCCAGCGCGAGGCCCTTGTAAACGGCGCCGCTTGCGGAATTGTCGACCTTGACCACCGCTTGCGTATTGAAAGCCGGAAGCACAGTCTGCCAGCCGACAATCGTGCCGTCTTCAGTATCAAAGATGAAGATGTCACCTTGGAACCCTGGCGATGAAGTGAAGAGCGTAAGGTTGGCGACAATCCCGGTCGGTGTGCCCCCGGTATCTGCGGACGGGCTCGGAATATTGACAGGCGATGCGACCGGCATCCCGCTCTTATCGTAGAGCGTGGAGAGCCCTGAATTGTTGTCACTTATCCAGAAGGGGCTGCCCCCCGGAAACACGCTGGCCGGAAGGAAGGTAACTCCCCATGCGTTCTGCAGATTGGGGTCCGTGTTCGGTGCTATGCCCGGTTGGTTGGAGGTCAGGTTGGTCTGTTGGTAGAGAAGTGCGGGCGCCGCCAGCGTTCGTGAACTAATTCCGAGGACTAATATGGCGGCTGTCACGAACGCTACCCGCCCACGAGACTTCTTTGCAGATATCACCTTCATGATCTCTTTCATGGTCTCCTTCTCCTGGCAGAGTTTGGATTCGAGCGATCGATTCCCCGGACAAACGAGAATCCACACCACGTGAACGCGGACCGGCCAAAGATGGTTCCCGTTGGAAGATTTTTTGAGTCGCCGGGACCTCCGAACGATGGTCCGCGAGCGAAAGGAGCCTATTTGGCGCATGCCGGCCCTCTGCGAGCCAGTACGCTAGGCAGAGGGGTGGACGTCCAACACGATCAAGGAGCAGGGCAAAGCAGATAAGACTGGATGAAGGTGTGCACAGCGAGGGTTTGACGAAGTTGGGTAAATAGGCAACACATTGCTGGGACCTTCTCGAGTCGAAGGGCCTCTAAGGATCTTAGGGCACGCCATCGGGCCACCGGCCAAATGAGGTACCAGATGGAGATCACTGTAAAATCCGCCTCAAGTGGACAGAAGAACGCCCTCATATCGACCATCATAGCGGCCTTCTTGACCGACCCGGTCGCGCGATGGCTTTGCCCAGAGGCACACCAATATTTCTCACGCATGGACGAGTTCGTTGATGCATTCGGCGGCGCCTCTTTCGTTCACAGTAGCGCCTACTACGTGGACGGCTTCCGCGGCGCCGCGCTCTGGCTGCCGCCCAAGGTTCAGCCGAACGAGGAAACGATGATGACGGTCATCAAGGACGTAGTTCCGGAGTCACGGCTGGAAAATGCCTTCTCAGTATTCGAAAAAATGGGGAGCTTTCACCCCGACGAGCCGCACTGGTACTTGCCACTGATCGGCGTTGACCCGTCCCAACAGGCGCGCGGCTACGGTTCAATGTTAATGAAGCATGCGCTGCGACGATGTGATCGCGAGAAGACGCTCGCGTACCTCGAATCATCCAATCCACGCAATCTCAGCCTGTACATCCGGCACGGTTTCGAACTGATCGGAACCATCCAGGTAGCTGACTCGCCTCCGATGTTCCCGATGCTTAGTAAACCAAGGAGCCTAGCCTAGCTGCTCCCAGTCATTGGGACGAATTTTTCTCGTCGGCAAATTTCGCTCTTAAACCCGGCAGACCATCGATGCTCGAGTGGTTGGCTTCGCTGCGGTACTGTTCCAGCCCGGACGCCCCCTTGCGGCGCGCCCAGTCGATGAGCTGCCTGCGCTCGCCCTCGTATCGATAAAGTGGAACTCCGTAGCCGCAGGAATCCGCGATTCTTTCGAGTGCAACAACGACGATCGACCTTGTTCCCGGCAATTTCGGAAAAAGTCTCAAGAGCTCCGGAAAGCGCGCGTCCTGTGGTTCGACTACCTCGCCGCGGCCGTGAAGCCGCAGAATTCTGGGCGCTCCCTCAAAGGCGCAAAACATGATCACGACTCGAGCGTTCTCGCGCAGATGCGCGACGGTTTCGATGCCGCTTCCGGTCAGGTCGAGATAGGCGACCGTCTTCGGATCGATCACCCTGAAGCTTTCAAGCCCTTTCGGCGAAAGATTGAGATGGCCGGCCGGATCAAGCGGCGCGGTGGCTACGAAGAAAACGTGTTGCGCGTCAATAAAACGGGCCAGCACTTCATCGATACCGTCGTAGATCTTGGACATCGGGGCGAACCTCGGCGCAGTCTGGTTGAGTTATGTTGTTCTCTCTCCACGCATCCAAATCAATGAGATGATTTCGGTCGAAACCTGCGCGTTTCGCCGAAGTGAGCCGCCCAAACCACGGAAACCGCCGCCCGCCCGCAGGATGCATGTACAACCTGCGGGAGGCGTTCACGCCTGCACCCATACCGCGGCAGATCTTCGGGCGAAGGCTATGCGGTAGGGAGACTGCCAGTCAGGCGACTGCGAACCACCCCATCCACGTCCCGGTTCACAAAGAACAACCGGACCATCTCACTCTCGCCGACCACATCACTGAGACAGGTAAACGCAGAGTAAGGCACCAGGATCAGGAACATAATCAGACAAACCGCGAGGCCCTCAAAGAATATCGGGCCGACCACATGAGTGAGCGAGTCGGCGATCGCTCTGTCGTGGATGAAGCCGACGATCAGCTCCTCCAGCGTGGTCAGGATGAGCAGCACTACGAGAAAAATCAGCGAGTGATAGAGGGTTGGCCAGATCAGCGGTTTGTTCCGAAATCGCGTGCCCACGTGCAGCATGCGGCCAATGAGCATGAACTTGGCTAAGACCAGCGCCTTGACCACTGCGAGGCCCCATATTTCGTAATGAATGCCAGCTTCGCGCAGAACCGCGCTCTTGAAGAGGATCACAGCACCGAAACATACGTAGAGGTAAGCAGCGATCGCAGCCATGGCCTTAATTTCTTCGACGAATTTCGAACCTATGGATCCTCCCCGGTGTGCCTGTTCACTCATAGTTCTCTCCCGCCAAGAACGTTAGCGCCTTGCTTGGCCCGCCTGGTCAGCAATCCTTGCCGGCGACCTTGCGCTTTTATCTCGCGACAGGAACACCAGATCAAGGTGTTCTAAAGTGTGCGCCCAAGGGTCGCGGCCGGTGTCTCGGTCACTTTCAGTACCACTCCATGCTACCCGATAACCACTCGGCGAATGCAGGAACCCCTCGCATCGGAGCCTTCAGGTCACCCGCGTTGCGCGAGCGCCGACAGCGCTCTTGAGGGACTGGTCTCGACCGTCGAGCCTCCATCCGGAGCCTTTCCGAACCTGCTCGAAGGCAGAGGCACCGAAAAGCGCTCGAGGGCGCTATGCGTAACCCCGGCCCTTTGCTAGGCGGTTGCTCATGACATTTCACAGCGCCGCGGCGCACGCGCTGGTAGGCTGGTCTCTGGTGGCGCCTGCACAGGCTCCAACAAAGGGAAGTCTAAGGGCTTCTCCGTCGCCGACTGTGGGCGTCTGGCACACATACGCATCAAGAGAGCAATGCGAGCGGGACCGGGACTTCCTGCAGCGTGACCCGATAATCGGCCCACAAATGAAGTCGGCGAAGTGCGTTCCTTCGACGCCGACGCGCTGAGCGGTTAGACGTCCGATCCTGAGCTAATCGCGCTTGAGGCCTTTCTGCGTATGGAAATTTGCTGGGTTGCGGGGGAAGGATTTGAACCTTCGACCTCCGGGTTATGAGTCGCCTGATGTGGTCTCGCCGGAACGACAAAATCCAGCATTTCCTTGGATTCTGTCCGCACGTGGCTGCACCGAACAGTACCAAAATGGCCGGCGATTGGCCCGCAGATTGGCCCGCGACTTCGGCTAGCCGCATAGTGGCTTTTTGGCATCTGACACCGCCCAAGGCTTCGGACCAGGTGCGTCCAGCGTCGCAACTGCGGCGCGGAGGTGCTCTGGACTCAGGTGCGCGTACCGCAAGGTCATGGCGGGCGTCTTGTGCCCCATCAGAGTTTGCACACGGTACAGATCCACTCCGTTCATCACGAGCCGGGATGCAAAACTGTGCCGCAGATCATGGAAGCGGAGGTCCTCAATTCCGGCGCGTCGAAGGGCTGGATACCACGCGCGATTCAGGTTCAGCAAATAGCCGCCACGTGGTGCGGCGAAGACGTAGCCGCTTTCTTCCTGACGCCGCAAAATGCGGGACCGCAACTGTTCTCGCCGATCTTTCTGACGAATAGCTTTCAGCGTGGAATGCACCGTCGGACTCATGGGTATTCGTCGGCCTTCTCCGGATTTCGCTTTGCGCACAAAAACGGTTTGCCCGACAAAGTCTACGTCGTTCCACATCAGGTTGAGCAACTCACCGCGCCTCATGCCAGTGTGAATCGCCACCGTTACTAGCGGCCGCAGGACGGCAGGTAATTCGACCAGGAGCCTTTGCTCTTCATCGTCTGATAGAAAGCGGACGCGCTGATTGTTTTCCTTTAAGAGTTTGATTTCGGGAATCTCGCTAGCTTGGAGAATTCTGTCGCGGATTCCACGCCTCAGCACGGCTCGCAAAAGTTGGAGATGCCGGTTCACTGTCGCGGGGCTCATCTCTTTGAGCAATTCCTGGCGCCACGCTTCCACGTCAGCAGCGCTTATCGCTCCTACATAACGACCGCCGAACCGATGCTGGAGCCTGGTGTAACCGATGTTTGTCCTAAGAATTGCCTTGCCTTCCTGCTCTTTTGCTTCTTGATACTCTTTAAGCAAATCATCCAAGAGGACGGCTTTTGGCTTGACCTTTGGCGGCCACTCTCCTTTCCGGATTGCAACTCGGATCTCCTCGCGAAGCTCGCGCGCGTGCGCCTTCGATGCCGCGCGCCGTTTATATCGTCGGCCCTTATGAAAAACCCGGATGTAGTACCTTCCAGAACCCTTAGGCTCTTCTACAATGCCGATGTTTCTCACGTCACGCTCGGCTTTTATCTTGATACCCTTTGCGATTCAGATCAGCGCTGGCTCGAAATCACCGGAGTCCCGGATCGAAGCGTTGCTCCTGCCAAAAGATGAGATCGATCACGCGGTATCGTGGATCGGCTTTTCCAATTCGGATGCACGGAACGTCTCCGCGGCCCGTTGCGTGTTGAATGTAGCTCAGCGACACGCCCAAGAACTCTGCAGCTTCGATAGCCGTCAGCAGCTGATAGAGTTCGCGCACTTTTGCTCCCCCGCCGGTCGCATTCAGCACGCCATGAAGCGAACCTAAGCGTGAGACTCCAATCTCTCTTGCTCTGCGCGAGTCTCCCATCGGCCCCATCCAGTTAGGTGTGTTCAGCGACCACGCTCAGCTACGCGCAAAGACACGGATCGCATACCTTCAGGATAAGGCCTCTGGGCGGCGCGTAGCGAATTTCCGGATCTCGGCCCAGGTCTTCGATCATTATTGCCCGGTTAAGAGTCATATCTGCAGTTCTCCAATGCAAAGCTATTACGCGTATCTGCGTAATTTCATAACATCGGAGCGCGTTGTGTTGCAAGACCCGAGCCTCGCATATCCGCAGAAATGCGGTATTCTCAGTTATCAAGGAGGCGCCAAAGGTGGCAAACAAAGCTGCGGACAAGCTATAAAGACCTTCGGCGAGGTGATTTCTGAGCTTCGTAAGGAGCGCGGGCTAACCCAGAAAGCGTTAACTGCGCAGGTCAAGAAAAAAGATGGGTCGCGATCGGGATCGGCTACATCAACGATATCGAGCACGACCGCAGAAACCCGCCATCGCCCGATTTCGTGGCGCAATTGGCGGCGGTGTTAGGAGTTCTAGTGGATGTTCTCCAGTACTACGCAGAGCCGCTCCCGTCGGACGAGAAACCAACCTTTCTCGGTACGGACGGCGAATCAGTTGTAGCTGTGCGAAATGATGCCAGTGGGAGTTTCGCGCTGATAGCCTCAGCCTGCGCGTGTTGGCTTTTTCGCCGCGGCATCGATTGACGCCGGTTACCGCACTGGAGCGGCGTTGGCAGGCGAGCCCGAATGGAGTCCGGACTTTAGGCACGCTCCGCCCGGGCTTGATCGTCTCGCCATGATCGATCGAACGATCGATGCTTGCGGCGCAGCTTCATCGAACACCACAGAATCACTTGAAGGGCGAACGCCCAATTCGCGCCACGTCGCGGCGAGATCGGGCCTAACCGGATTAGCTTTCATTCGATCGTACAACTCCATGAGGACCGGCATGCCGATGGCGTCGTCTCCAACCTTCAGAGCGCGAGTGAGTGGCCAGTCGTGCTCCATATTGCCACCGCCCCGGACAATTCCCCGCAATGCGTCCTGGAGCCCATATTGATTCTTGGTGCAGCGACGAATCTCGACATCGGCCATGAGGCAGTACAGTGCACCTCCCCAATAGGTTCGGCCCCAGGTGTGAGTGTTGTCGAGGCCACGATCGCGCGGTACCGGCAACCCTTTCGGAAGACCGTTCTCAAGTTCGCGCCAGACTATCTCCGGCGAAAGATCGCCGACTTGAGCGCGCGCAATGGGTTCGACGTAGGTGGCTATTCCTTCCTCGATCCAGTGGTGCTGTTCCGGAACCGAGGGGAACGCGAGATGGACCATTTCATGAGTCATAACCCAGTCATCTCGCAAGCTGGAATCAGTTGCGACTCTCGACAAGCCAACTGTTATGACGAGAGTTTGATCGACTAGCGCCGTCTTGCCAAAGAGTACGCCGCCACCTTCGTCGATTGGGATGATCTTCACATCCACATTTCGAACCGGAAACCCGTCGTAGTATTCGGTCACTGCGCACGCCGATCTTCGAACCCAGTCGACGACCCGAGTTCTTGACAAGTTGAGGACGCCTGGCTCGATTTCTACGTTGATCGCGCCGCCGCCGATAGACAGCGATTCAGTTAACGCAGGAGTCGTGGAGGGGTTCGCGTTACTCAGTCCGCCGGCGGTGTGGAAGGAACACAGAGCCGCAACCAAGCCCGAAGCGATTCTCAAGACGCCGACGTCACCGAGCTTGAACAAAATGGGCTCCCGAGCGCATCGCAGGTCTATCGCGGCTGATTGCCGTGTCCACGGAACGCCTCAGAACAGCGTCGATACTTAGCCATCCCGCGCCCGAAAAAAACAGCCATACGAACGCCAGCGCGTACAAGGGCTCATCCAGTTCAACGAAGTCGTTCAAGCCGCTGACGTGCTTAAGTTTCACAGTCAGAATCGCCACGATCATGTTGATGATCATCGGAATTGAGACGAAGCGCATGCCCACTCCGAAAATCGTCAGCGCACCGCCGAGGAACTCCGTGTACGCGGACAACACGGCGTTGAACGCGGGGTAGGGAATTCCCCATTGCGCGAATCTCATTGCGAACGCGTCGAGGTCGTGAATCTTTCCCCATCCGGTCTCCATGAAGAAGTAGCCGACAAACAAGCGCACCAATAGGGCAGGAATCCACCACGCCGCTGAGAGCCAATCGAAGAGCTCAATCACAGCAACTGCGAGCTTTTTCTGGTTCACGCTAACATCTCCTTCGCTTCATTAGATACGGGGAAGCGAATGAAGTTACAGGTTGATGTTCGCAGATAGGCGTTACGACAGCGTTGAAACCTTTTTCTGGCGTGTGAATCAAAGCTCTATATTCCAACTCCTTAAGGAGGAGAAAATGAACGGAAAGAGTCTGCTGATCGCCAGCGCGGTGGCGATGATGTTTGTTACCGGTGCCGTCAGCGCGCGTGCCGACCAGAGCATGGGCACCGACCAGGTGAAGTGCGTCGGCGCGAACAGTTGCAAGGGACAGTCGGCCTGCAAATCTGCGCGAAACGACTGCAAGGGCAAGAACGCCTGCAAGGGACAGGGTTTCGTCCAAACGAGCGCGCAGGACTGCAAGGACAAGGGCGGTACCGTAGCGTCCTCGGAAGGCAAGTAGATCGAACGGGACCTCGGCTTCGTGCCCGAGGTCCCAGCACATCGATGAACATCTTCCCCCATCTAGGTCACGGTGTCGGTCTTCGGACCGTTCATTACCCGCTGGTTCTGGATCGGACCGCTCGCGCGGATTGGTTCGAGGTAATTTCGGAAAACTTCATGATCGCCGGCGGCCGGCCTCTACGAATATTAGAGAAGGCCCGCGAATTGGCGCCGGTCGTGCTTCACGGTGTGTCGCTCAATATCGGAGGAACCGATCCTCTCAGACAGGACTACTTGGCTGACCTCGAGTCGTTGATTCGGCGCTTCGCTCCGGCGTGGGTTTCCGATCATCTTTGTTGGGGAGCAATCGGGGGCCGTTTTGCACACGATCTTCTGCCGCTTCCCTACACTGAAGAGGCCGTGACGCACGTCGCTGCCAGGATCCGCAAAGTTCAGGACCGACTCGGACGGCGCATCCTCATAGAGAATGTTTCCAGCTACCTGACCTATTCAGTTTCGACTATGCCAGAGTGGGTTTTTTTATCCGCCATCGCTGACGAAGCTGACTGCGGCATTCTGCTGGACGTTAACAATATCTACGTCAGCGCCGTCAATCACGGCTTCTCGCCGACGGAGTATCTCGCAGGAATTCCAGCAGAGCGGATAGGCCAGATTCACCTGGCAGGTCACAGCATTTCTGGAGATTTGCTGATCGACACTCACGATCACCCGGTCCCTACACCGGTGTGGCGGCTCTATCGGGAAGCTATAGGAAGGTTTGGCGGAGTATCTACTCTCGTCGAGTGGGATGACCAGATACCTTCTTTTGAAGAACTCATTGCCGAAACAAATCGCGCGCGCGAAATCGAAAATGAGGTGCTCGGTGTCAGCTCCGCGTCTCCATGAAGTGCAGCGCTTGTTCTGGGACTCTATCGCGCTCCAGCCCAGACAAGACTCCATTGCGCCCTCCTTTATCAGGTTCGTGCAGGGCTACGACGACAGCGATCGAAAAACACGAATCCGAATTTACTCCGACGCTTACTATCTGCGACTGCGGGACGTCCTGCGCGAAGACTTCCCTCGAGTTGATGCGCTCCTGGGCCCGGAGCAATTTGACGCCATGGTCCAAGGCTACCTCGAGAGGTTTCCATCAAGGTGGTGGTCGGTTCGATACTTAGGAAGGTTTCTGGCTGAATTTCTCCGACACCGTAAAGACTCTCCTGAATGCCTTCCCGATCTCGCAGAGCTGGAATGGGCCCGGGTCGAGGTTTTTGACGCACCAGATGCCGAATGCGCGAGGATCGCCGACTTTGTTTCGATCCCCGCGGACGCATGGCCCGCGCTGCGGTTTTCGACAATACCTGCGATCCGAATTCTGCGAGCTCATTACCCTGTTCATCAGCTTTGGTCCGGTAGCGAATCTTTGGACGTTTCGGCTGCCAGCACTTTGCTCCGCGTGTGGCGCAAGGATGACTTCCAAGTCCTACATGTTCCGATGGACGAAAGAGAATCAGCGGCGCTCCAGAAGATGATCTCGGGTGAGCCCTTCGCGGCAATCTGTGAAGCGTTCGCGGACCTTGCCGAACTGCAAGCGGCTCAGGAGGCGACCGGGCTTCTGGCGCGATGGATTGAAGACGGAATTATCGCTCGAGTCGACGGCACCGTTTAGACTACGATCCACTCTTCTTCCGTTTATCGCTCAGGATCCTGCTGGCAAGAGATTTCGGAATTGTCGTTTCGTTGGTACCGCGTGTGTCGGCCGCTATCCGCTTGGTCGCTCTCACGGTCAACTCGTATCCCCTAAGGTAGGCCGAACATCGTCTGCAATTCCAGCCGTGATGCGCGAATGATTCCCGATCGGTCTCGCTCAATTCGCCGTCTCGAAAAGCGGGAATTAAGCCGACGAACTCGCGGCAGGTCATCTTGCTACGCTGCACGGCTTGCTGCCTTCGCGGTGGAGTCTTTCGATGCAGCGTAATTGTCGGGTAACCCGACAGCCACGCACGCGAAATCCTTTGCGAAACACAGATCCAGTGTCCAGTCGAGAGCTACTCGCATCTTTTTCTCAAGGCGAGGAAGCTTGAACAGGTAGATTGTGCGCCAAAGCCACCAAGCCAGAAATCCAGAAAAATTGATGCCAAAAACGTTCGCCACCCCGGTGCGGCGGCCGATTGCTGCGAGCCGGCCTAAAGTCGAAAAGCGAAACGGGCGCTTCCTTTTTCCCAGGATATCCGCGGCTACATTTCGTGCAACGCATCTGCCCTCGCGAATGGCGTGCTGAGCGGTCGGGGGATGGAATCCTCCGCGCTTGCGGTCGGGAATCAAGGCACAGTCGCCCAACGCCCAAACGTTGGGAAATTGCTGAACCTGAAGATATTCGTCAACGAGAATTCGTCCCGCGCTTTTTGGGATCGGCAGAGCTGCAACCAGAGGATTCGGTGCGTTACCGGCCGCCCAAATCAGCGTGGTTGCGGCGAGCTTCTGCCCATCTGAGAGTTCGACCATCCCTTCGCGCACGGCAGTGACTCGCACGCCCGTCATTATCTCGACGCCGCGGGCGGCCAGTTTCCGCTGGGCGTAAGCGCCCAGCTTTTTGCCCAATTCCGGCAGGATGAACTCTTCAGACGAAATGAGGACGGTGCGGACAAAATCAGGCGCCAGATTCGGATAAAAATCGATCGCCTCGCGCAGGAAGTCGTTGATTCCGCCCAGCGTTTCAACTCCTGCGAAACCAGCCCCGACTACAACAAACGTAAGCAAGGGCTGCCGTTGGCCGGCCGCGCACTCCGAGTTCGCTTCCTCGAGATGCGTAATTAGACGGTTGCGCAATTCGATGGCGTCGTCGATGGTCTTGATAGTCAGCGCCACATCCTGGAGTCCCGGCAAGCCGAAGAAATTGGTGCTCGAACCGAGCGCGATTATCAGATGGTCGTACGGAAGTTCGTGTACGTGCCGATCGAAGCCGTGAGTGACGGCAACGCAGCTTCGCTCTAGATCTATGGTTTCGATATTTCCAGTGAAGGTTTTTACTCGGCGGAGAAGTTTCCGAAGCGGATTGATGATGGTGTTCATTTCAAGATCGCTCGCTGCGACCTCGTGCAACATCGGGGTGAACAGAAAGTAGTTGTCGCGTGTCACCAGCGTGATGTTTACGCTGACGCGGTTGCGCAGCGCGCGCTCGAGTTCTATCGCAGCATATATGCCGCCAAACCCGCCACCGAGTATCAAGACCCGGTGATCGCATTCTGCGCTTCCTGCGGGCGCCGAACGACCCAGGCATCCGACGTCATGATTTTCAACTTGATTCATTAAATTCGTGCGTCCTTGGAACTGTGGAATTCAGCGGACTATTCCATTGCTTGGATGCGTCCCAAGGCCCCGCGGTTTCATCATTTCCCGCACCGACGGTTTGCCACTAAGATGAGCACATCGCCAAAGTTCTGTGACTGTCGAGACGGAGTTCTCTTTGACGGGTGCGAAGCAATTCACGGTCCAGACCCCTTCGGACGACGCCGCGCTGCGAGAGATCGTAGAAGGCGTCGAATCGGAAACGGGCGATAGGTTCTTCTATTCGCTGGTCAAACACCTTGCATCCGCACTCAGCTGCGAATACGCGTTTGTCTCCGAGCTGCTGGCAGGCGGTCTCCGCTTTCGGACGCGCGCCGTGTGGGGACGCGGAAGTTTCATGGAAAACTTCGAAATTCCCCTCGAGGGCACCCCATGCGAGGCAGTTCTGAACGGCAAGTCCGCTCATCACCCCGAGCGGATCTGTCGGCTCTTCCCAGCCGACGGCGGTCTTAAACGGTGGGGCGTCGAGAGCTATTGCGGCGTTCCGCTGCTTAATTCCGCCGGAACGGTCGTCGGTCACTTGGCGATCCTGTCGGAGCGGCCCATGCTGGACGGACCTCGCGGACTTGCGACCATGCGAATCTTCGCCGCTCGCGCACGGGCAGAGTTAGAGCGTCTACAGACCGAGGACGCACTGCGCAGCGCCAACGAGGCGTTGGCAAGGAGCGAGGAGCGCTTCCGTGACCTGTTCGACGAGGCTCCGATAGCCTACGTGCATGAAGACCCTGACTCCCGCTTCATCGAGGCTAACCGCACGGCGTTGAGGATCCTCGGTCTGAAGCCCGAAGAGATTGCCGGAATGACCGGGAAGTCCTTGGTCCCCGATACGCCAGACGCACAGCGCGCCGTAAGCGGGTGGCTCGACTCCATGGCGCGTGGCACCGCCACCACCGGTACCGTCCTTGAGCTGCGCCGCAAGGACGATGGCAAGCCCGTTTGGATCCAGTGCTGGTCAAGCCTGGCCGGCGACGGCAGTTACTCGCGCACCATGTTTATCGATGTGACCGACCGCGTGCTGATGGAGCGGGAGAAAGCGCGCCTGGAAGCTCAAAACACGTACCTAATTGAAGAAATCAAGGAGGCGCACAACTTCGAAGAGATCGTCGGACAGAGCCGAGCTCTAGCCGAGATGATCGAAAAGGTAAAGCTCGTCGCGAGCACTGATTCGACGGTCCTGATTCTGGGAGAAACCGGCACGGGAAAGGAGCTAGTGGCGCGCGCCGTGCACTCGACGAGCGAGCGCAGGAATCGGCCGCTGGTTAAGGTGAACTGCGCGGTGCTTCCGACTGGTCTCATCGAGAGTGAATTGTTTGGTCATGAGAAAGGAGCTTTCACTGGCGCGACCGATCACCGCATCGGCCGGTTTGAACTCGCGCATGGAGGAACGATCTTTTTGGACGAGATCGGCGATATGCCGGCCGATGTGCAGGTGAAGCTGTTGCGCGTGCTCCAGGAGCATGAGTTCGAACGGCTCGGCGGCTCGGATTCGATCAAGGTCGACGTGCGTGTGATCGCCGCGACTAACCGGGATCTCCTTCGATCGATCGCTGAGGGCGCTTTCCGGCAGGACCTGTACTACCGTCTCAACGTCTTTCCGGTGCTACTCCCGCCGCTGCGCGAACGGCCTGAGGATATTCTGCCACTCGTCCATTACTTCGTCCGCCGTTTCAGCCTGAAAATCGGGCGCAAGATTACCCGCATCCCGCGGGAAACGATGGAAAGGCTGGTCAGCTACTACTGGCCCGGAAATGTACGCGAGCTCGAAAACGTGATCGAACGCTCTGTTATCCTGTCGCAGGGCAGCGAACTTGAAGTAGCGCCCGGCGTGTTGCCAGACTCAGCGGCTGTCCATCATACGCCGGCGGCCGCGCCGCTAGCAGCGCAGGGGGAAAAGCGCCCGGTGTCCCCTGCGCCACAAAGCCTCGATCAAGTAGAACGCACTCACATTCTCGAGGTTCTGATGCGAACGAGCTGGCGAATCGAAGGACCCGAGGGCGCGGCAGCCTTGCTAAACCTGAATCCGAGTACGCTTCGCAGCCGAATGAAAAAGCTCGGAGTCCGGCGGAGCACTAAAGCGCTTTCGTAGATCCGCGATATGTCGCGGGCGAGCTTCGCGGCTGGCAGTGTTCAAAGCGCCTGAGTCCCCGGTATCGTTGAGTTCTTGCTCGTGGCCTCCGGCTTGCTCTGACTGAGGTCATGATAAGAATCACCGTCGTTCGCCGGCAGGACAAGATTCGAGTTGTCGTCGAGGGCCGTATAGCAAGGGGTTGCTCGGCCGAATTGTCAGATGCCTGCTTCGAGCGTTTGAGGGCGGGAGATCACCTTGCACTCGACCTCTCGGGCGTTACCTTTGTTGACCGTGACGGCGTAACCCTGGTCCGCGACCTGCTTAAGCAGGGCTGCGTGCTGGAGGAATGCTCGGAGCTGGTTCGCGCCCTCGTTGGGAATCAGTCACGTCAATCGCTGAAGCCCAATGGTGCGCACAGGCAAAACGAACTGGAGATCCTCGTGCGACTACGGGCCGGCGACGAGGACGCCTTCGAGCTGGTCGTGCAGCGGTATGGCGGCCGCATGCTCGCAACCGCGCGCAGATTTCTGCACGACGAACACGACGCCCAGGATGCCGTCCAAGAGGCGTTTGCTTCCGCATTTCGTGCGCTCGACAAATTCAACGGTGAAGCCATGCTCTCAACCTGGCTTCATCGAATCGTCGTAAACGCGGCGCTGCTGCAATTGCGATCCAAAAAGCGCGGGGGCGAACAGCCGATTGAAACTTTCCTTCCGCGCTTTGACCAGGACGGCGAGTGGATGGACCATCAGTTGGCTTGCACCGAGGCTACCGAGAGCATTCTTGAACGACGCGATTCGCGCGAGATGGTGCGGCGCTGCATCGAGCGACTTCCTCACAAATATCGATCCGTCCTCGTGCTGCGCGACATCGAGGAACTGGATACCGACGAGACTGCGCAATACCTCGCCGTCACAGCTAACACGGTCAAAGTGCGGCTCCATCGGGCCCGCCAGGCTCTCAAGGCTCTCATCGAAAGAGAGCCTTTGCTTCGTACATTTGTACCTTCTGATGCTGCAGCAAGCTAACCACGCGGAAATACACTCCGGGTGCTTCAGGGCGATCCTCAATCCGACCGGAGCGCCGTAGTCAAAGATGTAGATCGCGAATCGTTTTTAACCCGATGATTTCGGTGAAGCGATTGATCACATTGGCGGGATTGTCGAAGCTGTACTTGAACAAATCGGAGGGAGAGGGTGAGCCACCGATCAATCGGAGAGTCACTATGGGCGCAACCGTTCTGGAGAAGTTTGGAGTTGCTGGTTTACAAGGTCATTCCTGAGCCGGAACCGAAGCCTGCCCAGATGGTGGCCCAGATCAAGGCCCCCTAACCTCGCCGTCAGCCACCCAGAGATTCGACCAAACTGGAGAGATCGACATTTCGCAATCCGCAGCAATCGTAACCGGCGCGTGCTCGGGAATCGGTCGAGCGAGTGCAATTCGACTTTCCCGAGACTTCCGTGCTGTCGTAGCGGCAGGATCGGGGGCTGTTCAGCATCGGGACGTGGCGGAAACAGGTGAAGGAGAATTGTCGGAACCTCTCGCCATCATCGTTCATAGCGCGGCCAGTGTTGTTGGGGTGCCGAGCGAGCGCCGGCGATCATCAATGCGACTTACCATGCTCAAAATCGGACTGGGGCCGGGCCTTCACAGGCCGAACATTGTGCTAGCGATCTTCCTGGGCACGGCGGTGCACATGCTGCTGCGCTGGATGGCCAAGGCGATCCGCAAATCTTCGCGGCCTAGCTGGGCCACCAGAGCTGCGGCCTGGGCGCGTGCAGATGGGCTGGCTGTTCGCCCTTCACCGATGTTGTTCTGAGCGGCGGCACGAGTGTGTCGGTTTACGATTTGTAAACCACGTCGGGGGCAAATGAAGGAGTGAGGCGATGGCGCGGATCATCAGGCAGATAGGTGCGGAGCTTTCACGAAGGCCGCCAGCACCGGCACTGAATCCGTAACGCAGCGCACGAACGCAGCGGCGGTCCGCTCTGGCCAGGCCGGTCAAGGGTACGGCGTCGGCATCATGATTGCGGCGGAGAGCGGGCGGCGGCCGACGCCGGCTGGTTTCCCGTCGCGTTAGGTAGTGGGCGGACGCGTGGCATCTCTCCGGGCAGCATCAGTGGCGTGCATACGGGAGTGCTCAAAACCAGCTCAGGTGGCAATGCGGAGTTGGGTTGACGTGCTGCGCACGTGCTGGGACAGGACGCGTCACTCATTATGCAATGACCGCGGGACGTGCAAACCCTTGAAAACACAGCGGAGACGCGGAGACAGCAAACGACGTTCGAACACTCTAAGTCCCTGAAAATACAGCGGAGACGGCTGTCTCCAGGCAAGCGTCGAAATACTCATTTCGTGGAGACAGTGGAGACAGCGAAAAAACGGAGGTGGTGGAGACGATGGAATTTCCGAAGTTCAGTTTCAGAATAGCGCCGGAAGTCGCGACGCGGCTCGAGGAAGAAGCGAGCAACCGCGAGTTGACCACCAGCGAGTTGGTGCGTGAGATCGTGACCACCCACTATGAAAAGAGCGCGGCACCGGAGACCAGCGGCACTGAGTCAGTAGCGAGCGCGGATCCTGAACGGCGTTTTCGGCAACTGGTCTTTGAAATCGGCAAGACCCGCTCGGCACTGTTGCAGTTCGGCCTGCGGACAGTCCCCGAGGAAACGATGGAGCAAATCCTGGCCGCGGCTACGGACGACGCCAAGGACTACGCGGTGCGGGTGGCCGCCGGCATGAAGGGCTCACGGCCGAGCCAGGAGACGAAGACGGTGCGAGCCGGAGCTGAGACGGCGATCCGCTGGCGGGCGGGGGTCACCTCGTTCCACATGGCGCTGCAGATGGCCGCTCGCTCAATGCTCGCCGGGGTGACGATCTGGGCGCTCTCGACCTTCCTGCTGGTCTGCTTTTGGGTCCGTCATTACCTGCCCCCTAGGGCCGCAGTACTTCAAGCTCTGGTTGTTCTCGTGGCTCTTCGGGGAGGTGATTCCGCTCCACTTCCTGAACGTTCCGTACAACGGCCGGCGCTATCCGATCCTGAGTCTCTACCTCTTCCTGAGCGACAAGATTTACTACCACTCCTTTCCGATCTGGTACTGGCACTATGCAAGTTGGGGACGATTCCAGCGCTGTTGGCGCTGGCGGTGGCGGCTTACGTGTTTGCTCCGGCAGCGGCTGGCGGTGAGGCAGAACACATCCGCGGCGTGACCATTATCTCAGCGCGGCGCCTGGGCTGGCAGCTGCTCGGCGACGGTCTCGAACTCGGCGGTGTCCGCCTGCCGCGAGCGCTCGAGACGCAACATATCGCAGTGACAGGCAAGAGCGGGGCGGGCAAATCGAACCTGATACGCGGGGTGTTGCGGCAGATTGCGGCGCGGCGGGAAGTGGGCGTCGTGCTCGATCCCGACCGCGAATACTTAAGCGAATTCTACCGGCCCGAACGCGGCGATGTGGTGCTCAATCCGCTCGATGAGCGCTGCCCGCGCTGGACGCCGCGGCTGGAGTTGCGCCCGGGCTACGCCGAGCCGGACGCGGAAGCTCAGGCCGAATCGCTGTTCCCCGATCCCCCGCCCCAGGCCGACGTCGGCTCGACGCCTTTCTTCCGGCGTTCCAGCCGGATGTTTTACCTGAGCCTGCTCAAGATCGCCGAGCCGCGCGAGCCGGCGGCGCTGATCGAACTGCTCAACCTGCCGCGCGCAGAGCTCAAACGGCGGCTCAAAGGGACGCCCGCCGAGGCGTTGATCGATCCCGGCGCTCACGAGCAGGGCGTGGGCATCGTGGCGACTGTGGCCAACGCCGTCAATCCGTTCCGTTATCTGCCGAGGGCGGCGGCACCGGAATGGAGCGCGCGGGAGTGGGGCGAGACGCGCGCGGGCTGGTCTTCCTGACCTGCGACGAGGCGACACGCGCCGCCGTCTTGCCGCTCTTAAGTCTCTGGCTCGATTCGATGGTGCATCGGCTGCTCAGCACGGAGCTCGAATGCGGGGCGCGCGAGCGAGTCTGGATAGTCGCGGACGAGCTGCCGGTGCTGCGCCGCCAGCAGAAGATCGAGAGCCTCTCGGCGCGGTCGTAAACGCGGCCTTTACGTCGTGATCGGGTTTCAGGCCATGCCGCAGTCGCGGGCGATCTACGGTCATGACGAGGCGGCGACGCTGCTCTCCTGTCCGACCACCAAGGCTATCCTGCGCACCGATGAGCCGGAGACCGCCGATTGGTGCAGCCGGCAGATCGGCGCGCGGGAAGTAGTGCACGAACAGATCGGGACCAGCACCGGGCCGCGCGAACTGCGCGACGGTTTCACCATGCAACCGCGGCGCGGCATCGAACCGGCAGTCACTGTCGGCGAGATCCAGAAGCTCCCGGCGTTGACCGGCTTTCTGTGTGTTACCGGGCACGATCGCGCCAAAGTGGTGTTCCCTTATCTGCAACCGATCCACCGGCAACCTGCCTTCGTAGCGCGAGCGAAAGATAATCCAATCGCCGCCGACGCCAAGGACCGCAGTGCCGCAGCAGTCGCCACGAACGCCCTCCACCAGGCTGACGTTGCCGTCCTTGAAACAAAAGGATTCTAACGGAAAAGTAGGAACTCGCCTCGCGACAACCGCCATATAGCGCTCTGGGTTCGCGACGCCGAGTTGATAGTCAGTCATATGGCTCGACGCGCAGGAGTCTCCCAAACTCCGAAGGTCTAATATGTCGCCCCTCGTTCAGCGGGCGATGCGACCCAGCGATGGCCAAGATGCCGCCACCGCGCGCCTCGACCACATCCAGGAAGGCGAACAACTGCGGTCTCGGCGAAGCGTCGAGGTGCCAAGCACCTGCCTTCCAAAGTCCCAGCGGCTCAAGACGCCGCAACACTGCCTTCGTGGGCGTGACGCACACTCTAGGCCGACAAGAGGCCATCGAGCTGCAAGATGCCGGCTCGCTTGAACGCGTCGCGCTGTTCAGGGGCGAGAGTGAAGGTCTTCCGGGTCCCTCTCCAGTGAAGCCCCGCGTCAGAGCTCCCGCTCGCCAGGTTCCCAATGTTATGCAGGCCGGCTCGCCGCCGCTCCAGTGGCGGCAAGGCTTAACGACCACACATTTGATCCGTTCTCACAACTGCCAACGGACCGACGATTGACTAAATCCTCGCCTGTAGTCACAATGACCACATGACTCGAAACCAAGTCGGTGCTCGAGAGCTCAAGACCCGCCTAGGTTCCTATTTGCGCCGCGTGCGCGAGGGTAGCACTCTGATTATTACCGAGCGCGGCGAACCGGTCGCCGAACTCCGCCCGCTCCCCGCGAAAGGTACAGAGGCAATTCTGGCACGCCTGGAGGCC
>JAFAHS010000459.1 GCA_019237115.1 Deltaproteobacteria bacterium | reverse complement strand
GCCGCAAGCGCGACCGCGCGCGCGATTTCGTTCCGCAACTGGCGCACGTTGCCGGGCCAGTCGAAACGCATCAGCGCGTCGATCGCGTCGGCATCGAATCCGCCAATCCGCTTGCCGCTGCTCATTGCGTTGGCTGCCAGATAACAGCTTGCGAGCAACGGAGTATCCTCGCGGCGGTCGCGCAGGGCCGGTAAACGGAATCGGAAACACCGCGAGCCGGTAGTAGAGATCCTCACGGAAGGTTTTGGCTTTTACCGCAGCGCCGAGTTCGCGGTTGGTGGCGGATAGTACCCGCACATCGACTTTCTGCGGGCGCGTGTCACCAACCGGGGTTATCTCACGCTCCTCCAGCACGCGCAGCAGCTTGGCCTGCACCGGAAGTGGCATCTCGCCGACCTCGTCGAGCAGAATCACTCCGCCGTTGGCCGCCCTTAAGCAGGGCGGCCACGTGTACCTTCGACACAGTTACTAGACCCAAAACGGGCCTTGATGGCAAAGTCGCCCAGGAATTGAAATAGTTGCCGCACTGGAGACCTTGGCGGCGTGGGGAAAGGCCGCGACGCCAGGACCCCGGAGGGTTGCCTGATTTTTGGGCGAGGGAGGGAGGTCAATGGATAGTCCCATCAAGTATGCCAAAAGTGGCGGAGTTCGTATCGCGTATCGGATTTTTGGCGAAGGTTCGCGTGACATCGTGTTGGTCCCGGGAACTGCCTCGCATCTGGAACTCAGTTGGGAAGCACCGGCCAGCGAACACATGATAAGGCGGTTGAACTCCTTCGCGCGAGTGATCGCCTTCGACAAGCGCGGCCAAGGACTCTCAGATCGGATAGCCGGAACTCAGACACTCGAAGAGCGGATCGACGACGTGAGAGCGGTGCTGGATGCGGCCGGCTCCGAGCGGGCGACCGTGTTCGGCTGGTCAGAGGGTGGCCCGATGTCGATCATGTTTGCGGCCACTCATCCTGAACGAGTCTCGGCATTGGTCCTGTTGGGAACGTTCGCATCGCTTAAGGAATCCGTCGCTGACGACCCTTTTGAACAATTCATGACTTTTACCGAGGCAACCTGGGGAGAAGGCTGGGGGGTTTATTCGTTCGCGCCAAGTCGGGCTCGCGACGAGGCTTTCGTCAGATGGTTTGCTCGGCTCGAGAGGAACACGGCGACCCCAAGTGCCATCGTCGACATAATGCGACAAAGTCGCGAGATCGACGTCAGGCACTTGTTACCCTCGATTCGAGTGCCTGTCTTGGTCCTTCACCGCAAACATGATGCGAACGTACGGGTCGAAATGGGACGCTACTTGGCCCAGCATATTCCTGGAGCCAAGTACGTCGAGCTCGCCGGCGCCGATCACTTACTACAGGCATTCGAGCAGAACGTAATGGATGTCCTGGTCGATGAGGTTGAAGAATTCATTACCGGTACGCGCCAGCGTCCTGAGCCGGACCGAGTTCTCGCTACTGTAATGTTCACTGACATCGTGGGATCAACTCAGCGCGCGACGGAGATGGGCGACTCACGTTGGCGCGGCTTGCTCGCCGACTGGTATGCGCTGATGCGCAAAGAGTTGAGCGCCTTTCGCGGCCGCGAGGTCGACACCGCTGGCGACGGCTTGCTCGCCACTTTCGATGGGCCGGCGCGCGCGATTCGGTGTGCCTGTTCGATGCGCGACCGGGTCCATGGATTGGGACTTCAAGTACGCACCGGATTGCACACCGGCGAATGCGAACTTGCGGGTGACAAAGTGATCGGGATTGCGGTGCATATCGGTGCGCGCGTTGCTGCTCTGGCCGGTCCAGATGAGGTCTTGGTCTCCAGCACCGTCAAAGATCTGGTCGCAGGCGCGGGACTTAAGTTTGGGGATCGTGGGGCGCACGCCCTTAAGGGCGTTTCAGATGAATGGCGCCTGTTTGCGGTTCAATAGGAGATCGCTGGTACCTTTCCGTTCATCTGTAAAAACTGGGTCAGTACCCGATTGCGGCACCGCGAACTTGCCGAGTTAGTCGGCGTGGACGAAAAGGACCTGCGCGACCATTCCTGAAATACCTGACTCGGCGGGGAGCATTTGGGCAGGTTCGCCGAGGGCGTCAACACCGCCGACCTGAAAGAGGCCAAGGTGCTGCTCGAGGAACTGAGCCGTAGAGGGAATGGATAGATGCTCTGCGCGAAATGCAAAACAGAAAACCCGGACGGGCTGAAGTTTTGCAACGGGTGTGGCGCCCCATTCAAAACGCCTTGCACTTCGTGCGGCTTCGAGAACGCCCTTGCCGCTAAATTCTGTGGTCAATGCGGCGCAGCGCTCAGAGCGCCCGCGGCAACAGTTTCTGGAACGAAATCCGACCAGACTCAGATTCGCCTGACAGACGCCCCCACCGCTGAAAACCTCGCTGGCGAGCGCAAAACCGTCACGGCGTTGTTCGCCGATATCAAAGGCTCGACCGAGCTCCAGCAGGACCTCGATCCCGAGCAGGCGCGCGCGATCATCGACCC
>JAFAHS010000469.1 GCA_019237115.1 Deltaproteobacteria bacterium | reverse complement strand
CGGCACGTGGATTGCTATCAGCACGTCAAACTGGAAAGATAACTCCGACATCGCTCGGTACTGGAGACAGCCCATGGACGCATCTCCCGAAATTCGGGTAACCCTGTCCGACGAACTGATGAAGCACTTGCGCCTCGAATCCCAGGTGCGGCAAGTGCCGCTTCGCTGGCTGGTGGCTGGTTTGGTCTGCGATACCCTGGAAGCCCAGAAGCATTCGTACCATACGTCGCGGAAGGCACGGGTTGCGGGCTATAAGGGAAGCACTTCGCGCTCCGCTCGGGCGTGCGAGGCCGCGGCTGCCATGTCGGCGTAATCACCGATCAAAGAGACATTGGCACCGACGCAGGAACTTCTCTCTCGCAACGCGGCGAGACAGCGATCGAGGCTGCGGGACGACCGGTCGACCGCGTGAGCATGGTGCCCATTTCGGGGGCAGGCTTCACCGCCGATTTCCGCGGCTGGGAAATTAATCAACCTTCTGTGGCCTCGAACTGCTGATTTTCCAGGGAATCTGGCCCCTCGGGATCACGAAGGTTGATTGTTTCTTGGGTCCAAACCGGCTCGACTCTGCACCTCTTGCACCAGTAGGGCTGAGAATCGGCAATCGCCCTGCCTGGCATTCCTCCCACTGTTTTCCAGGGTTTGGTGGCCTTGAGGACCGCTTGATTCCCTTTTCGGCCTCCGCGCCGATCAGTACACTGAGGGTCCTTTTCGGGCGATAAAATAATCAACCTTGAGGAGTCGGCGTCATGGAGGATCGCCTTTGCCTTCAATACTTCCTTGAGCCTCAGCAGACCTTCCAACGGCAATACGAAGCTCTGCGTGCGATTGTCGTGGGCGGCGAACCACTGAGGCTCGTGGCCGACCGGTTCGGCTACAGGGTCCCCGCGTTGAAGTCGATGGCCTGTCGTTTTCGGGCCAGTTGCCGGCGCGGTGTCACGCCCCCCTTTTTCTCCCGGACGGCCGAGGACGACCTCCCGGTCAACGCTCCTGCGCAGACCAACACGGCCCCGAGCTGCCAGAGGTTGCCGACCGCAGACAATTGAGCCTGGCCTCGGGGAGGGCACTCCGCACCCGTGTGGCGGGTGTCTTTCTGTTTTTGCCGTTGCTGGCCAAGCTCGGCTTCGATCGCTTGGTCGTCAAGGCTCGATACCCGAGCTCGGCCATGGTCCCCGCGCCGGCCGCGATGTTGTCGCTCTTGTCGCTGAAGCTGCTCGATAAGGAGCGCCGTAGCCACATCGGTGACTTCAATTTTGACGAGGCTCTGGGCCTCTTTGCGGGTCTCAACGTCCTCCCCAAGAAATCGTTCGCCACCGACTACTCGTATCGCACCCACCGCCAGCAGCAGAAGACGTTATTGCAGGGGTGGGTCAAGGCCTTGGCCCCGCTGATGTTCCCCGATGCTGGGGGGTTCTCGTTGGATTTCCATCCCATTCCCTATCGCGGTGACCCCTCGGGTCTGGATCGGCACTACTTGCCGCGCCGTGGAGTCGCCGGTCCCAGCGTGTTGTCGTTCTTCGCGCTGGAGCAGAAAAGCCGCTGTCTGTGCTATTCCAACGCCAATCTGACCCGCGCCGACCAGAACGGCGAGTTGATGCGGTTCGTCGAGTTCTGGCACGCGGTCACGGGAACCGATCCCCAGTGGCTTTACTTCGATTCCAAGCTGATCGACTATCCCGAGATGTCGCGCGTCAACCAGCGTGGAATCCACTTCGTGACCATCCGGCGGCGCGGAGCGGCGATCATTCGCCGCCTGGAACAACGCCCCATCTCGGATTGGAAAAAGGCAGTCATCGACACGCCCAAGCGCTGTCACCAGCAGGTCCGCTACATTGAGGAGACGGTGAAGCTCCGCGGCTATGAGGGACCCATCCGTCAGATCGCCGTCTCCGGGTTGGGGCATGATCATCCAACACTGTTCATCTCCAATCACTTTGATGAGACACCGCGCGAGTTGATCATCCGCTACGCGGGTCGCAACCGCATCGAGGACGGCCTAGGAATCAGCGTGAACTTCTTCCATCTCGATTGCCTGGCGAGCGAGGTGCGGCTCAACGTCGACCTGGATGCGGCGTTGACCGTGATCGCCAATGGTTGTTACCGCTGGCTGGCATCGCGGCTGCGGGGGTACGAGAAAGCTGCCCCCAAGCAGCTCTACCGCCGCTTCGTCGAGACCGGGGGGACGGTGCTGATCCAGAAGGAACGGATCACAGTCACGCTC
>JAFAHS010000286.1 GCA_019237115.1 Deltaproteobacteria bacterium | reverse complement strand
GACTCCCCGACCAGTTTGAATCCCGCCTGCTCCACTTCCTGGATCACAAAATTCTCGTCGATTCGATGCAGGGTGCCCGCGTCCTGGGCGCCGGTTCCAGGTTTCGCGCTGTGGTCGACAATCCCGTAGATGCCGCCCGACTTGAGTGCCGCAAACACTGACGCGTTCATCTTGGCGCGGTCCGCTTTGAGCCACACCAGGTCGTGGTAGTTAAGATTAATCAGCACCGCGTCGAGCGTGCCCGGCGCGACCGGGAACAAGTCGGGAGCATCGACCCCCTTGTCGACCTCGACCACATTTTTGAGCGCCGGTTTCTGAAGCCGCGCATGCCAGGTTTCGCCGATTTTCTTGAACTTCTCCGGAAACGAAGGGTTCTGCGAATATACGGTGCCGGTGGGTCCCACCGCCCGCGAAAGCAATTCGGTGGTGTAACCACCGCCCGCAAACAGGTCGGCTACCTTCATACCCGGCTTGATGCCAAAGAAGGCCAACACCTGCTCGGGCTGGCGGCCTGCGTCGAGCGCCTTGTCGTCCGCGGGGCGGTCCGGCGCATTGACCGCATCCCTGATGTTCTTTGGGACTCGCGATTCCGGAATCGGCGCAGTCTGCATCACGACGGCTTGCACCGCGGGATTCAGCGCACGGGCGTTCCTGGTGCCCCAGCTCCAGGTCGCAATGACAAGCATGGCGGACAAGATGAGATATCGCGGTTTCATCGCTCCTCCCTGAACAGCTTCGAAGCTCAGCGAGTGCTAACACACCGGCCCGAAAACGCGCAAAGCATAATGAGCAGAGCGCCCGGGCGGGCGTAGACTTCGCCCGACTGGCACAGGCAAGATAAATATGATGAGCGTGCAGCCGGGGACCGAGGCTTCGCCGCGGGAGCCGAATTTTGGCGGCCTGCGCGTGGTTGCGTTCGAAAGCAGGATGGCGAGCGAGACCGCGCGGCTCATCGAGCGCAACGGGGGGCACGCGATGGTCGCACCGGCCATGCGCGAGATCCCGCTGGGCGACAATCCGGCGGCGCTGGAATTTGCCGAGCGACTCCTGGCCGGTCAGATTGATATCGCGGTCTTTCTCACCGGCGTCGGAGTCCGCGCCCTGTTCCAGGTGATGGAGACCCGCCATCCCCGCCCGGCGCTGACGGCTGCGCTCGCGCGGATCGTCATGGCGGTGCGTGGCCCCAAACCTCAAGCCGCGCTACGCGACTACGGACTTGAACCTTCCTTACAGGCCCCCGAGCCGAATACCTGGCGCGAACTGCTGGAGGTGCTTACCGCCGACTCGGAACTGCGGGGCAAACGCATCGCGGTCCAGGAGTATGGTGTGTCGAATCGCGACCTCGTGTCGGCGCTTGAGGCACGCGGCGCAGAGGTCATGATCGTACCGGTGTACCGATGGACGCTGCCCGTGGACCGGGGACCGCTCACCGAGGCCCTGCGCGCGATCGCCAATGGCCAAGCCGAGGTTGCTCTATTCACCAGCTCCAACCAGGTCACCAACGTAATGCAGATGGCGGACGCGCAGGGAATTGGCGACGCGGTCAGGCGCCGACTCGGCACCATGGTGGTCGGCTCGGTCGGGCCGGTATGCTCGCAGGAGTTGCGCGCGCGCGGAATTCCCGCCGACCTGGAGCCGGGCCATCCCAGGCTCGGTCATCTCATCAAGGAAGCGGCGTTACGCTCGGCAACGATTCTCGCGGCCAAGCGATCCAGCCCTGCGGTCGCAGTCACTGGGTCACAGCCCAGACGCCCACTTGAAGCGGGCGACGCTCCGCGTTCACGACTCTGGGACCACCCGTTTTTGAAGGCGTGCCGACGTGAAGCTGCCGACTACACGCCGATATGGTTGATGCGCCAGGCGGGCCGGTACATGCCAGAGTATCGCCGCGTGCGTGACCGGCACGACTTCATCGAAATGTGCATGCAGCCCGAGCTGGCCGCAGAAGTCACGATCGGCGCCGTCGAGCGGCTCGGAGTCGATGCAGCGATCATCTTCGCCGACATTCTGTTGCCGCTCATCCCGATGCAGGTCGGACTGCACTACGAGAAAGGCGACGGCCCGATCATCGATCGACCGGTGCGATCGGCCGCCGACCTAGCGCGCATTCCCGACCTGGAGGTGAGCGAACTGGCCTTCGTCGGGGAGGCGATCAAACTGGTGGACCGGGCGATCGGAGCGAGGACACCGATCATCGGGTTCGCGGGAGCTCCGTTCACGCTGGCGTCCTACCTGATCGAGGGTGGTTCTTCACGGCAGTATCAAACCACCAAAACCCTGATGTACAACGAGCCCGAGACCTGGCATCGGCTCATGGAGCT
>JAFAHS010000196.1 GCA_019237115.1 Deltaproteobacteria bacterium | reverse complement strand
AATTCATACATGCGATGGCCGCGTAAGGTCACCTTGCAGCCAACGGGCATGCCCTTGCGCAGCTTGAAGGTTGCGATCGACCGCTTGGCTCTCGTGATCACCGGATGCTGACCTGTGATGGCACTCAGGTCGTTGGCAGCGGCCTCTGCCTTTTTACTGTCCTGAACTGCCTCTCCGACACCCATGTTGACCACGATTTTTTCTAGGCGCGGGGCCTGCATCGGGTTCTTGTACCCGAATTGCTGCATCAGCGTCGGCCGGACGGCCTTCACGTAAAGCTCCTGCAGCCGGGTCGCAGCCATTTGCCTCACCTGTCTATGACTTCGCCCGACCGGCGGGCGAAACGGACCTTGCGTCCATCATCGAGAAATTTGTAGCCAATCCGGGTCGGTCTGCTCGATTGCGGATCGATATGGGCGATGTTGGAAATATGGATCGTCAACTCCTTCTCGACGATGCCACCGGGATCGCCCATACGGGGTCGGGTAGGGCGTCTGGCCACGTTTACTCCCTGCACGACAACTCGCTCCTCGGCGGGAAGTACACGCAACACCTCTCCTGTCTTGCCCTTGTCACGTCCGCTAATGACGACAACGCTGTCGCCCTTTTTGATTTTCAACTTTCGCATGGCCTGCACTCCGGTCTCACAGGACCTCGGGTGCCAGCGAGACAATCTTCATAAATCGGCGAGCCCGCAACTCACGCGTGACAGGACCAAAGATGCGTGTACCGATCGGCTCCCCCTGATGAGTGATCAGCACTGCGGCGTTACGATCAAAGCGGATGGCACTGCCATCGGTTCGGCGTATTTCTTTGGCCGTGCGCACGATCACCGCGCGGTGCACATCCCCCTTCTTGACCCGACCGCGCGGGATCGCCTCCTTGACCGAAACGATGATCACGTCACCGACGGTGGCCGTCTTGCGCTTGGATCCACCCAAGACTTTGATGCACTGCACCCGACGCGCGCCCGAATTGTCGGCGACATCGAGATTTGTCTGCATCTGGATCACGCGACCTCTCCATTCGATTGGAGCTGCTCCGCCGGGGTATCCGACATGGCGTCGCCGACCGGGGCTCCGGCGGGACGCTCGAGCACTACCCAGTGCTTGCGCTTTGAGAGCGGCCGGCTTTCCTCGATGCGAACGGCATCGCCGGAGTGGTAAGTATTATGCTCGTCATGCGCCATATATTTCTTGGAGAGCGTGATATATTTCTTGTACACTGGATGCTTTATCCGGCGCTCCACCCGTACGATAACGGTTTTATCGCAGGCGTCGCTGACGACTACTCCCTGCAGCACACGTCTCGGCATTGCTTATTCCATTAAGAGGCTTGTCGATGCCGCTCGCCCAGTATGGTTTTTATGCGAGCGATGTCGCGCCGCACCTGTCGCACGCGCGCCGTGTTCTCAAGCTGTCCGTTTGCTCGCTGGAAGCGCAGGTTGAAAACCTCCTTGCCGAGGGTGTCGAGCTGCTCGGTCAACTCGTCGCTAGTCTTGGCCCTCACATCCGCCGCCTTCATTTGCCGATCTCCTCGCCCTCGCGCACCACAAAGCGAGTGGCGACCGGCAACTTGGCAGCCGCGAGTTCAAAGGCCTCACGGGCAACATTCGCCGGCACTCCATCGAGCTCGAACATGATCCGTCCCGGCTTGACGCGGCATATCCAGAATTCCGGCGAGCCCTTGCCGCTGCCCATTCGAACTTCGGCTGGTTTCTGAGAGACCGGTACATCGGGAAAGACGCGAATCCATACCCGGCCGATGCGACGAATATGACGGGTGATCGTCCGTCGCGCCGCTTCGATCTGACGCGCGGTGACGCGGCCCGGGTCGGTCGCCTTGAGCCCATAGGCACCGAAATTCAACGTCGTCCCACCTTTGGCAAGACCGTGCACCCGTCCCTTGTGCGCCTTGCGGTATTTGCTTCGCTTTGGACTGAGCATGACACCGTCATCCCAACGCCTCGCGGCGACCCCGCTCGTGGCTTGCCGGCTGGCCCTCCATCATCCGCTTTTCCTGCGCCATCGGGTCGTGGGCGAGGATTTCGCCTTTAAAGACCCAAACCTTGACGCCACAGACCCCGTAGGTCGTCTTGGCGGTGCCATAGCCGAAATCGACGTCGGCGCGCAATGTATGCAAAGGTACGCGGCCCTCGCGATACCATTCCATTCGGGCGATCTCTGCGCCCCCCAACCTGCCGGAGCAATTGATCCGAATACCCTGTGCTCCAAGCCGGATCGCCGACTGCACGGCGCGCTTCATCGCCCGCCGAAATGCGACGCGCCGCTCCAACTGCTGGGCGATATTGTCGGCGATCAGTTTCGCTTCGATCTCAGGCTTGCGGATCTCGACAATGTTGAGGCTGACCTCGCTGTTGGACAGCTTGGCTATGTCGGTGCGCAGCTTCTCGATATCGACGCCCTTCTTGCCGATCACCACTCCAGGTCGCGCCGTGTGAAGCGTGATCCTCGTCTTTCTGGCTGCGCGCTCGATGACGACCCGGGATACGCCCGCCTGCGCCAACCGCTTCTGCAGGAAATCGCGCAGAC
>JAFAHS010000083.1 GCA_019237115.1 Deltaproteobacteria bacterium | reverse complement strand
CTTGGATCAATATCTCGCTGACTGGCTCGCCGCCGGTGCATATCTCAACGCCCGGCGCGTTGCTGAAGGACGTGAGATCGCGGATCGGGCGCTGGCGCAAATAGCCGCAGGCGGTGCGCGGCAGTACGAGGCCGACCTTCATCGCCTGAAGGGCGAATTCACTCTGATGGCTGGAGAAGATCTCGGCGATGCTGAAGCCGCATTCAACTCCGCCATCGCAATTGCCCGCCGTCAGCAAGCGAGAGGGTTCGAGCTGCGCGCTTCGCTAAGCCTGGCGCGTGTCCTCGCTCAGCAGGGCAGACGTGACGAGGCGCGCGCGACGCTCGCTGGAATCTACAACTGGTTCACCGAGGGCTTCGACACCGCCGATCTGAAGGACGCCAAGGCGCTGCTCGAGGAGCTGATTACGTAGTAGCAACAAATGACCGCGCTTCTGAAGGAAGATGATTGAGCTCAACTGGCTCCTCTGCCTCAAGACCAAGGTCGCCATCGCGGCCAGCTCACCCTTGCGTTTTGTTGCGATGGGATTTTCAGCAAGGACAAGCGTAAAGAGTCTCGAAAATTCGTCAGGCTAAGAACCTCAGGGAACGCAAAGCGTTCGCTAAGCCGTCGACCGGCGATGCTGAGTCTGCTCCACGGACTGATCAAACGAGCCGGAACCGCGATCCGGTGTAGTCGTTAATCGCGATGCGATAATCTTGCGTCGCCTGCACCATGGAATCAGAACCCTCTTTCGCCAACGCGAATGAAAGCGGCGCCATCGAGCCCAGCGCGCATCAGCAGCCCCACAAGTGGCTGGTGGCCGCCTCCGTATTACTCGGCGCTATCCTCACCCTTTTGGACGGATCCATCGTGAATGTCGCGCTACCGTATATGCAGCGCAGCTTCAGCGTCGGTGTCGATCGGATCAGTTGGGTGGTCACCAGCTACCTGGCCGCGGTCAGCGTTATGATTCCGATGAGCGGATGGATCGCGGTGCGGATGGGGCGGCGGCGCTACCTGCTGATTTCGGTCGCGATGTTCGTGGCGGCCTCCGCACTCTGTGGTCTTGCGCGGAGCATCGGACAAATAATCGTGTTCCGTGTGATGCAAGGCCTCGCCGGCGCAGCGATGATGCCACTTTCGCAGGCGATTATGCTTGAGACCTTTCCCGTCGAAGAGCATACGCTCGCGATGACGACCTTCGGAATCGGAATGATGGCCGCGCCTGTCATCGGCCCGACCCTGGGTGGTTGGATAACCGAGAGCTTCAGTTGGCGCTGGAATTTCTACATCAACGTTCCGGTCGGTTCGCTAGCGGCGATAATGGTGTACGCATACGTACACGACCCCCTTTATCTGAGCGCCCAACGCCGAGGCGCCAGGGTGGACTACCTTGGGATCATTCTGATTACCGCCGCCCTCGCGACCTTCCAAATCGTGCTTGGCCGCGGAGGTCATGATGGTTGGTTCGCCGCGCCATGGGTCAGATACACCGTTATGCTGTCGGTGTTATCGACCGTGGGCCTGATTGTTCATGAACTGCATTACCCGGAGCCTATCGTTGACCTGCGCCTGTTCGGCATTATGAGTTTTTCGGTCGGTGTGGGGTTGCTGTCGCTACAGGGTCTGGCCCTTTGGACCGTCAACCTCTTGAACCCTCTATTCCTGGAAAATGTCCTGCACTACGATGCCTGGAGCGCGGGCCTCGCAGTCGCACCGCGAGGACTCGGAGTAGTTATCGCACTGCTGGCAGTCGGCCAACTATCGCGCCGCTACTCCGACATGCGACCCATCGTCTGTGTTGGATTTCTGATCGGCGCGTATCAGGCATATCGGATGTCACAGTGGACCTTGGACACGCATGAAAGCGAAGTGCTGTTGCCGATCTTTCTGTTCGGGGTCGGTCTCGGTGCGATTTTCCCGATCGTCACGGCCCTCGCTGTCGGGCAGATCAACCGCGAGCGAATTGGGTTCGCATCGAGCTTGTTCTCGATGATGGTCAACACGGGTGCCGCAGCCGGCATTGCCATTGCGACCAACCTGCTAACAGCCAGTCATCGACGCCACGAGGCACAGATCCTGACGTCGAGATCGTCGTCGGCTCTATACACGAACGTCCTGAAGTCGCAAGCGTGGTTGCTCGCCTACAACGATGTCTATCGAATCACCGCAATTTTGCTGTTACTGCTATGTCCGTGGGCGTTCTTTCTCAGGCGAGCACCGGCCAATACCGACACAACTCTCGGGGTCGAATGAGGGGTGGTGCAAGCGCGTCTTTCGGCTCGCAAAACTATGCTCGATTGCGCTGTTACGCACGCCCTCTCGGGTTTGTCATCGCGCTGGAGGTTTCTCAATGCTCCTCTCACGATCGTGAACATCAGTTGCTTAGCGGTGTCAGCATCAGGCCGCAAAATTTCTTCGGCCCGAGCCGGGCAATCGCGCAATAGTCAGTCTGGCCATATGACGCATCCCTGCTTTGCGCCACGGCTCCGAGCTGATCTCCTCCTCTTGTCGGTATGCCCTCCCAGAGATTCGCCCGCCTGGTGTAACGCATTCGGGAAAGGCCTGCGACCATTGGGTTAGATTGTTGGCCTTCACCAGCCAAACTCTCACCGCATCGCCTGTCCTTAGGACATCCGGGGCTTTTGCAGATCGCGCGCAAGGGTTCGCTTCATTGCTTCAAAGAAGTCGTCCAGCTCCCAGGGTCCTTTGTTATACAGGGTTTTCTCCGGGCTCATGTGCTGGTAGCGCGTCACGCTGTAGCCGGCCGAGCCGAACACCTGACCGGTGACCTCGGCCGCTTCGTCGCTGGCCAGAAAAATCACGATCGGTGCGACATTGACCGGATCGAACGGTGTTCCTTGCGCCTCCGCACTGGGCGTAATCCGCCACTCTGCCTGATGGATCGTATCGGTCATCCGGGTTGCCGCGACGGGAAAAATCGCATTGCAGGTGATTCCATACCGGCGCAAGCCTTGAGCGGTGCTGAAGGTCAGACCCAGGATTCCTGCTTTAGCCGCTGTGTAGCTGGGCTGACCTGGACTGCCCAGCGCGGCGTTGGAGGAGAAATTGACGATACGGCCATAGCGGCGCTCGCGCATGTGCGCCGACGCAAAGCGGCTGGTGCAAAACGTGCCTTTGAGATGGCTGTCCAGCACCCGATCCCAATCTTCCTCTTCCATGTTGAAGATCATGCGATCCCGGATGACGCCGGCGAGGTTCACCAAGATGTCGAGTTTGCCGAATTCCTTCACCGCCTGATCGACGAGCCCCTTGCCACCCTCCATCGTTGAGATGTCCATCAGGTTGGCCACGGCCCGCCCTCCTGCGGCTTTAATCTCGGCGACCACATCGTTAGCGGGCGATGTCGGCGCCCGATCGCCGGCGAGCGTTGTACCGAGGTCGTTGGCGACGATGCAGGCTCCCTGCGCAGCCATCGCCTTCGCGAGGGCGCGTCCAATTCCGCCACCCGCACCAGTGATGGCCGCGACTCTTCCTTCAAGCTTGCCCATAAAACGTCCTTTCCCTTTGGATAGCGCGCGCAACGAGGTGCTGCGCTCCAACTCGGTCTTCTACACGATGCCCCGCGAGAAGTCATATTCGCGGGAGAAGCAGGAGTTCGACTCAACCAAAGGGCATTCGGGCGAGTCCCCGCACGGGCCGCTACCTGTTGCGCAGGCGCCGGATCGCGTGCGCCCAGTCGCCTGGGCTTTGGAAGTGACGCACGCCAACGGGGACCATTTACCGTGACCTGAAACTTTCCAACGTCAAGGTCACGCCGCATGGATTACGATCCAGAATATTTCGATCTCGAAACTCGGGTGCTCGAACCGCTCGACAACCCATTCAGCCCAAGGTTGTCACCTATGTAGTCGGTACATTGTGTTACTCATGTGTCCGGGCCCGGACCCTTTTGCCGGTAGAGTTCTCAAGCAGAATCCCGGCTTACGAAGATGGCACGGAGTCTGCTTTAAATATTCGCCGCAGCCGTGAATCAAATTCCAGGGCGCGAACATCTTATGGTCCTGGTTATCGATGATGATCGAGACTCCTGTGAGGCCCTTGCTGATTTCCTTGCGTTCAAGGGTTATGGCGTCCAATGTGTCAATAATGGCAACGACGCGTTTTTGTTCGTTGACCGCACTCACAACCGGCCGACGTTGATTTTTTTGGATTTAGTTATGCCGATACTCGATGGATGGGGGTTCCTCGCTGAACGAGTAAAGTACCCGCTCCTTGCCGACGTTCCGGTAGTTATCCTGTCGGCGTGTTCCGATGTCGTGCAAAGAGCCAAGGAAGCCGGCGCCGTGGCGGTCATGCGCAAGCCCGCAGAGCCCCAAAGGCTTCTTCAGGTCATCGAGCATTTTAGTCAACGCATATAGCCGAGCGAATTCAGAGTTCTTTCAATTCGTGAAGGGTCCCCGGCATTCGGCATCCTGCATGTCACGCGGCCTTAGCCATCCAAATCTTTCCCGCACCAGTAAGTGATCAAAGAATCGTGGGGCGAAGCAGGTTTCGCCCATGATTAGTGCGATGTGTGCGAAATTCTCACGCTATCGGTACCAGCCTCCGATGCGACCGCGCGATCGAATCCGGGAATTATGGCCTTGATAAATGCGTTACGTAGCACTTGGGCTATCGCCTGCCAGGTGCTGGTTCTGGGACTCGAGAGCTTACCTGTCAGGTCTATGTCACTGGCCACCTGCCGAGTACCAGAATTCTTGAAGATGTGAGCTGCCCCGCCGATAACCAGCTCCTTTGCTTGATTTAGCACGGGCTTGCTGTGGTCCTTCTGATAATCGTATACCTCCACGTTTGCGAACATCGGCTTGACGTAGCCGTTGATATCGCCGTCTTTGATCGCGACTTCTGAGTATACCGAGAATTGACCAGCTGCTACGTCGAAGCGACCGTAGGCACGTAAGATGTCGTTCATAGACGGCAGGTCGGTATTCTTGATCTCGACCTTCAGATTGAAGTCGGGCCCATGCTGACTCGCTAGGAAGTCACCGCCCACGCTGGAGTCGCCGCTGCCCATAAACTTACCACGCAGAGTAAGATGCGCGTGCCCCTGCTCCTGGTGATTGGACAAGTTGGTGACCCTCAGATCGGTGTCGTTGATAAAAACCTTATAGTTGGGGTTGGTGGTCTGATCGGTATAGACGAAAGCGCTTTTTGTGATATCGAACTCGCTTACTTTGATGTCCACTTTCGGACGGTTATTCTGTTTTGCAATCTGTTCGCCGGGTTCCTTTACCCGCCGGGCTTCCTGTTGCTGAGTGGTTGGCAAATGAACATAGCCGACCCCAACGTCCGTAATATCCACGTTGTCGACCACAACCCTGGTTATTTTGGGCGAGTACTCGACCAGACCGTTGCTGGAAAGGCGTCCCCCGCTGACCGAGAGGTTGAGCTGACGAATCTCCGGATCAAACGCGCTCAGCGGTACATTCGTGACGGTGTAGCGTGCGCGTGCACCTGGGAACGGCTCCTCGAGGAAGTTGGCGTGGCCATCGACGGTGGCGCGGCCGGCGCCGAAGATTAACGAGTTGCCGTGAAACCGCGACGGATAAGTATTGTCGGGTGCATGAATATTGCGGATGTTGTCGGCGGTCAAGTTGAACTTGGCCAGGTGCAGGGTTGGTGTTCCCCGATCCTGGATGTAGACGATGTCCCCATCGTCGATTGTGAATCGGTTGATCTTGAACGGATAAGCAGCCTCGAGTGCCTCCTCCCATCCTTTCTGCCGCAATGGGAGTTTGCTGTTCCTCTCAGATACGAACTGGGTTTTATCGACGTGGACTCTGGGCCTCCGCAGTAGCACAATCCGCCACGACTCGTCGCCAGAGGAGTTCTCTGACCTGAATATGGAAGCGCATCATTGAAACGTCTGCGACCGGCGGATCCGGATGCGCTTGTTGAATGACTTTGAGGCCATTCAGGGTGAGAATCCCGCCGAGAAGTTGCAGATGCGCATGCTCGAGCGACACGTGGTAGCCTTTGATGTTTTCGTTCATGGCCACCTGGGCATGTTCACGGATAATGTCGTCGAAAAAAAATGAAGCGATGAACAGTGCGACAGCCACGCCTCCGGTGAGTGCAAGGAACCAGAAAAGAACTCGATGTCTTCGGTAGGCCCCTATTGCCGGAGACTCGGAAGCCATATCCACTTTGAAACCTTGAGTCGGCGTCACCAATCAGATGACAGCTTGAGCTTGCGCCGGCTGCTTCAAATGACGCTGATGAGGTGCCGCGCTGAGGGTCCGGAGGAATATCGACGCCGTCCCGAGCCCAACCCCGAACAGCACATGCGCGACGAAATACGCCCATGGCATGAGCGCAACCCGCGCTCCCATCGTCGGGTCCCAAACTGGCAAGACCCACAATTCCATCGCAAGCCAGATCGCCATTCCCACTACTATTCCGGCCAACAGCGCCAATATCACTGACGGTCGAACCGACATCGCGACCGCAAATAAAACTCCCAGCACCAGCGAGAATCCGAGTTGAATGCCTGCACCGGTTAGCATCGCCCCAGGACCCGCGACCAGCGCTTCAACTCCAAAAACGAGCGCGCCCAGCGCCTTGAGGGGCATGGATGCTCCCTCACCAACCATGCTCGGGTAGGTCATCATCAGGCACATCATTAGAATGGTGGCTAGGATTCCGGCTGCGATCCCGGCAGCCAGCCGTGTTCTCCACGAAACGCGGTGTTGCAATGGACCGGCTTTCTCTGCAGCGTCAAAATCTTCAGCCATGCCTCAAAGCAGGGCCAGCAGTCAGGCCCGCTCCTTCTTCATCAGGATTTGCGCGAGTTCCCTGTGTTGCTCGAGAATCGGAAGAATCTTGTCAATCAGCGCTTCGATGTCGTCGTTGTTCGCATCCTCGCGGTCTTGCTTGAGAGCCCGGATGAGTTTGTCGTGGTCCGCGCTCGTGTGTTGCAAAAAGAGCCGATCAAATTCTGCGCCGCTCGCCGAGCTCATCATCTGTTCCACCAGCTTCTCGTGCACGCTCCAGCGTCGAGCTTCTCGAGAAGTCGCCGCATCGTGTAGTTGTACGCCTAACTTTTTCGCTGTCGTGACTACGGTCTGATTTGCGTTGGTATGGTCCGCTACCAACTGCTCCGCGTATGCTCGAATCTCTCTAGTCGAAGCTTTTTCTTCCGCGATCTTGGCGATCGCGATCTCCTCGAGATCGGCCTGATGGATCTGTTCAAGGATTGACCCGCTCGTCGATTTACTCGACGCTTCCGTCGGCGGCGGCACCGTTGACCTGCGAGGCTTGCCCTTTGCTGCCTGTGCGATCGGCGCTGCTGGCTGCGCCGGAAGGGCACTCGCGTTAGAGGCGGCAGCCGATGGCTGTTCCCGAGAGGTGGCGCAAGCGCCCAGCACGGCAGCGACGATCGCTGCAACCAGGAAGCGCCCGAACCCTTTTTGGCTTTGGAGTAGGTGCATTGCGCTGTTCCTATGGAGGTCCTCGGCGCGGAGAACAGCGGTTAAGTCACAGCAACCGGTCTCCGACTACAAAGCGGGAGCCACGCGCCTTGGACGTTTCTTGGCCGCATTTGAGTGACGCAAAGAACATGCCCCAGAATTCCGAAGCAAGAGCGAGCGTCAAGGCATCAGGTACCGTGAAAGAACTTCACCCTCATCCCTCCTTTTAGAACATGGGCGACCTGTACCGTCTTGTTGCAGCGGTCACCGCAGCGGTAGGCGCGCTTAAAGGGAGCGTAGACGGGCCGGCTTTCGGACGCAGAGCTCTCTTGCCGTCGCCTCTCTTGCGACTTATGGCAATGATTCGCTCACACAGACGCGGCGGCGGTCCTCCCAAGAGCGCTCGAACGCAGGGTGGCGAAAGCCGCTCAAGATGTCCCTAATGGATCGACCAACAATGGCGCGCGAACACACCTATGCCGAGCGATCAACGATTCGCTCCGCCGCGGCAGAGTGGCGGAATAGGCCAGGTCGCCCGGTGACGTCACCTCTGAGGTTTGGCCGTGGGCGGAGCCCCGCTGGAGCCGTTGGCGTGCACCGGTTTTCCTTCTGTGAATCGATTGCAACCGCTATTGCCCGAAACACGTAGACGAAAGGGTTGCAGCTGTTCCTCGATGCACAGACCCAGCGTAAGGTTTTCAGGTGAGGCTCCGGGCTCAATCTGAAGCCATTTGCAGTTCTTGCATAGTCCCCATGAAGTGCTCATGTCGATCCTCTCTCTTTTTAGTTAGCAGTCTTTTTGTGATGCGGGGCGCCATTCAACTCTTCCCGGTCAGGCCCGAAGTTGTCACTAGATCCCGCACGGAGTGGCAGGCTCGGATGCTCAGTTGCTCAGCCCGCTGCCACGTCCAGCGCCGGTGTCTGCGGAATCTTCTCTGCGTCTCCGGCATCAGCGTCCAGAAGAAAAGCAAAGCGCCCACTGCCAGTGCTGTCAGGAGCAGGAAACTTGTTCCAAAGCCAGCGCTCTTGGCAACAAACCCGGCAATCAGGTTGCTTAGTGACCCTCCTATCGCGACGCAGGTATTCATTGCGCCTTGCATCAGATTGAACCGTCCGGTGTTGCGTGCGAGATCAGCAACCGTGACCACGGCTACGACCCCGAAGATGCCAGTCCCTACTCCGTCAAGTATCTGAGTGATCACAAGGGCATTTGGGTTGCGAACCATCGTGAGGAGCAGGCCGCGAATGGGCAGAACGCCAAATCCAATCAAAAAAGTGGATTTGCGGCCCCAGGCATCCGTCAGACGCCCCGCGACAATCGCGGTCGGTAACATGATGAGTTGTGAGGTCACGATGCAAGCCGACATATAAGGCTGCGCGGTGTCTGGATGGTGGGCGGAAATCATCTCACCGACCAGCGGGAGCATAGCGGCACTCGCGAGGTGAAATAGGATCACCGCGACTAGAAAAATCGCGACGCGCCGATTGCTGGTCAAGTCTCGTAGGGCAGCGGATACAAGGCTGCCTTTCTCGTTGGATGTTCCTTCGCGGGCCAGGAGCGGGTCGATGTCTTGCGGGCGTATTAAGAACGTCATGAGGGCTGTCGCTATGCTCAGGCCCGCCGCAAAGTAGAAAATGCCTGCCGGTGAGACAAATGCAATTGCCGCAGCTCCGATTGCTGCAGCGAGCGCACCGCCGTGGCTGTATGCCTCGTTCCGTCCCATCCGCTGCGCGAACCATCGGCGACCAACCAACCCCAGACTGATTGAAGCGACTGCGGGAGGGATTACGGTTGAGGCTACCGCGATAGTAGTCTGAGCAAGAGTAACTATGGCCAGGCTATCGTACGCTACAAGCAGGACGGCGCCGACCCCGAGGCCAAGGGCGGAGACCGCCACCAACGTGCGCTTTCGAGCGGTCCAATCGACGAGCGCCCCCATCGGCGTTTGCGCGATGATCGCCACGATTCCCGGAACGGAAATCGCGATTCCAATCTTCGCCGTATCCCAACGCCGGATTACGAGCAGGAAAATCGCCAGATAAGCGCCGATAGTAGTTTGAGTATCGGCCTTGAAAAAGTTGAGCCAATCGAGCGCAAGGAAACTTTGTCTCGAGATCTGGCGTCTCGATTTCGCTCGACGGGTTCGCGCGGAGCCGGTTTTGTGCATCCTGAGTGCCGAGGGGAAGCTCCGCGCCTGCCCGTTCATGATCCGACGGTTACAAACAGAGTAGCCTTGGCGTCGGATGATTCAATCGAGCTGACCGAGAGTGTTGGATTGCTCATCTTCCGACCTTCGGAAACCGCACGAACTAGGGATTCGACGGTCCAAACGCTCGGCACTTGCGATCTCGAATTGATGAGATCACCTCCAGGTCAGCTTGTTGTCGACTCCCGTGATTCCAGGCACGGCAGCGGTGACTTGTGCCGCATGCTTCGCATCATCGGCTGAGTCGACCACTCCGCTGAGGCGCGCCACGCCGCGATCGCAGTCCACCTCGACCGGATGCCCATTAGCCACGCCATCGGTCGCGAGCGCAGTCTTGACCTTGGTTATCAGCGCGGCATCCTCGGCTTCCTCTGCCGGGTTCTGATAGTGATGCACGTCTTCCGTATGGACGTTCTCTTTCTCCAAAATAGTCGAGCTGTTAGTGACGGCGTTAGGCGGGATTGGGGGAGATGCCTGTTGGGCCCGCGCGGTTGCAAAAGACAAGGCGCCTGCGACGGCGAAAGCGATCACTCCAGTCACAATCTGCTTGACAGTCATGGTTTCGACTCCGCTTTAGCTAACCAAGTGGGCAAATTCCAAGTCTGTGGTGAATGCCGAGCAGGGACCGAAATCCCCGCTCGGCACTTGTCAGCTGGCTGTTCTCGAGCCAGCCGCCGACAGCAACCTCTGACTAATCGCTGCTGCCCTGGTAGGTTCTTTTCTCGTAGGTTGTCGATTCCGAGCTGGATGACGGGCTCCAGGAATTAGGAGTTACGGTTGTCGACTCACTCTTGTACGACGAGGTGCTCTCCTGGGTTGAATTGGTCGCTGGTTGACCCGTCGTTACAGTCTGACTTCGAGTGGTGGTTGTCGTTACCGGCGGCGCAACTACTACCGGAGCTGGTTGAACGACTACCTGCGACGGAGGAGGTGGTACATACGTGGTCTCCTTGGTCTCGCTGCTGCAACTGGCGACCAGGAGAACACCGGAAACTGCAATCGCAAGGGTCATAAGCGTTTTCATGGTTGGACTCCTTATACGCGGTCCTAGCCGGATAGACCGTTAC
>JAFAHS010000009.1 GCA_019237115.1 Deltaproteobacteria bacterium | reverse complement strand
TTCTGCGCGCGATTGGCAGCCTCTGGGTCTCAGGAGCGAAAATTGATTGGCGGCGCTATCATGGCGGCGAGAGTCGTGATCGCGTGGCGCTACCGACTTATCCGTTTGAGCGCCGGCGTTTCTGGATCGACCCCGACCCGCCCGTCCTCGCGCCGACGCCGCTCACCGTTGAAGGGGTTAACTCCATCGGTGCCGATGGCGTGGAGCTTTTTCGCCCGGTATGGAGGGAGGCTGACCTACCAACTCAGCCCGGTCTTCCGAAAAAACCGACGGGCCCCTGGCTGATCTTTGCCGATACCCGGGGTTTGGGTGACCGCATCGCCGCGTTGCTTCGCGATCGTGGGGAAGAGGTAGTCCTGGCACGCGCAGGCGATGCCTTCCTTAAACGGGACGGCGGAGAATTTGAGATCGCTCCCTCCAGCCGCGCTGATTACGACGAGCTGGTCTCCGCTCTGCGAAGCGATGGGAAGATTCCGCGGCGGATTGTGCATTTGTGGAACCTCGACGACTCGAGCTCCATTTCTGAACAGGTTGAACATCTCGTGCCGGCGATGGCCGCGTGTTTCTGGAGCATCCTCTTCTTCGCGCAGGCCTTTGCAGGAGAGGCCGAGATGTTGAGCGATTGTCGCCTCGCAATTGGATCGAATCGTTGCGAGTCTCCCGAAGGCGAAGCATGCGAAAATCCGCTGAGTGCCCTGCTCACGGGTCCGTGCGGCGTGATTCCGAAGGAACTGCCCAATTTACAATGCCGGCATATCGACTTCGCTCTGCCCGACCAGAGTGCAAACGGCAATCGAAACCGCGCGCTTGAAGAAATCGCGTTCGAGTTAGTTGCCGAGATGAACGGCGTCGCCGGGGATTCCCCCGTCGCTTATCGACGCGGTCGCAGAATGGTGCGCTCATACGAGCGCCTCGTGCTTCGCCGAGAGCCGATCAAACTGCGCGACGGCGCCGTCCACGTCATCACGGGTGGCCTGGGCGGAATTGGCCTGAAGCTGGCGAAAGTGATTGGCGAGGAATCGCGGCCAAACCTGGTGCTGATAGCGCGCCACCAGCTGCCCCCGCGCGACGAGTGGGCTCGGCGAATCGCCAGCGGCGGGCGTCTGGCCAACACTTTACGGCAAATCGAAGCGCTGGAAGCAGGCGGCGCCCAGGTCATGACCATCGCTGCAGATGTGGCCGATGAGGCGTCGATGCGCGAGGCACTGTCTGCGATTCATGGGCGGTTTGGCGGGATCACCGGCGTAATCCATGCGGCGGGAACCATCGCGGATGCACCGCTTCTGACCAAATCCCCGAGCAGCGTCGCAGCAGTGCTTGCCGCAAAAGTTCAAGGGACGCGGGTCATCGAGCGCGTCTTCAGCGATGAGCCGATTGAATACCTGATCCTTTGCTCTTCCATCAGTTCAACTATCACGCCGGCAGGACAAATAGACTACGCGGCTGCCAGCGCCTTCCTCGATGCATACGCGCGGTCTCGCTCGGCGAAATCGTCGTATCCGGTAGTCTCGCTGCAATTCCCGCGCTGGCGTGATGTAGGGATGGTCGCCGGCGGTGCCGCGGAACAAGCATTGCCGACGGTGAATGAAAAACCCGACGACAGCGGCCGAGGCCAACCTGAAATAACCCACGAAATGAGCTTGAGCCTGGTCGACGATTGGATAGTCCGTCAGCATCGCACCCGCGACGGCGGCGTGGGCGTGTTTCCGGGGACCGGCTACATCGAGTTGATCAGACAGGCCGCCAAGGATGTTATCCCGGCGGAGTTGCTGTCCATTTACGACCTGCAATTCAAGGCGCCGCTCTACGTCGCACCAAACGAAAATCGGTCGGTACGCATCACGCTTGCCCGACATGGCACCGAATATCAGTTTGCAGCTTCGATGAAATCCGAGACCGGCTGGGTGGAATGCGGATCGGCGCGGTTGGAACAGGGTAGCGCCGATAGCAGTGCCGCTTACGATCTCGCGGAGCTTCGGCGCCAGTGTTCCCAGCGCGAGATGGTTTTTGCTCATCGGCAGAATCGCTTACAGGAAAAGCTTTTCGAG
>JAFAHS010000004.1 GCA_019237115.1 Deltaproteobacteria bacterium | reverse complement strand
CGGCAGAAAGCGGCGATAGTGCTCGATGAGGCCGGGCCATCGGGCAAGCCGCCCTGCTCCATGCTGATTGGCGCCCGACATACGGCCTACAGATTCTCCTCGATTCGAATGAAGGCGGGATTGGCACCGACCATCTTCAGACGGCGGATGTAACTGAGCGCCCGCTTGAGGTTGCGCTCGGGGGTCTCGTGCGTGCGCATGATGACGGGCACCGTCTTTTCCGCTCCACGGTCCTTCTGGATTACCGACGCGATCGAGATGCCGTTGCGCCCCAGTATCGACGCGATCGCACCCAGCACACCCGGCCTATCGCGCGCCATGAATCGCAGGTAGTATTCGCATACCACGTCGTCCATCGGCTTAACATGGGCGCGGCGCACGTGTTCCATCGGGAGCCCGAGCGCCTGTGAACGAGCGGGCGCGCCGGCAATTCGATCGCGCGCAATTTCGAGAATGTCCGCCATCACCGCGGTTGCAGTGGGCATTTGCCCGGCGCCCAGACCCCAATACATCGTAGACCCGAGCGCCTCGCCGTGGATGTAGATGGCATTGAACGCCCCCCCGACTCCGGCCAGCAGATGATCCGCGGCGATCATCGTGGGATGTACCCGCGCCTCGATCGCTCCCCCATCCTCTTTGGCAATCGCCAGCAGCTTGATCGAATAGCCCAGCTGGCGCGCATAAGTGATGTCATCCGGAGTGATGCGGGTAATTCCTTCGGTGTGAACCTGCCGGGGAGTCAGCAGGCCGCCAAATGCCAGGGTGACCAGCAGGCAGAGCTTGTGGGCCGCATCGTGACCCTCGATGTCGAGAGTCGGATCGGGCTCGGCGATTCCACTCTTCTGCGCGGCGGCCAGGGCCGCTTTAAACTCGACCGCGCGCTCGCTCATGGTGGTCAGGATTGAGTTGCAGGTCCCGTTCACGATCCCGTACACGGCGCGCTGGCGGTCGCCGGCGAGCGCCTGCCGGAGCGTGCGAATTATTGGAATGCCACCGCCAACGCTGGCTTCGAAACCAATTGCGTGTGCGTGGCGCGCAGCGGCCTGGAAGATCTCGCCGCCGTATTCGGCGAGAAGCGCCTTGTTGCCGGTGACCACGTCTTTGCCGGTTGCCAGCGCTTTCAGAATCAGCGATCGCGCCGGCTGGTGCCCCCCGAACAGCTCGACCACGATATCGATATCCGGCCGTCCCACCAGCGTTGCGCTGTCGCGGGTAATCAGATTTGCGGTTATGCCGAGGGCGCGGTCCGGCTGAAGGCTGCGATCTGCGATGGCTGCCAGTTCGAGCGGTCGTCCCAACTTGCGCGCATAGACTCCCGCGTTGCGGCGCAGCAATTTGACCACCCCGCCGCCCACAGTGCCACATCCGAGCAGGGCAATCCGTACCGGTTTCAAGATATCGCCCCCGCCGCCCCAGTTGTTGAGTTGCGCGTCAGGAAGCCGCTGCGCGGCGCGGCAAGCGCGGCTCCAGGCGGGACAAGGCGCGACGGATGCCGCGAATCGCCTGGCGCGTACGATGCTCGTTTTCGATAAGTGCGAAGCGCACGAACCCGTCGCCGTCGGCACCGAAGCCAATTCCTGGCGACACGGCTACTTTCGCTTCGGTGATTAGGTATTTGGCGAACTCCATGGAGCCCATCGCGTGAAACTGCTCGGGGATCGGCGCCCACACGAACATCGTGGCCTTGGGCTTCTCGACCGGCCATCCCGAGCGATTCAGTCCGTTTACCAGCGTGTCGCGGCGGCTGCGGTAGGTCTTATTGATCTCGGCAACGCAATCCTGAGGGCCGTTCAGCGCCGCGATTGCCGCGACCTGGACGGGCGCGAAGATCCCGTAGTCGAAGTAGGACTTGAGCCGCGCCAGCGCGCCTATCATCTCACGGTTTCCAACTGCAAAGCCCACCCGCCAGCCCGGCATGTTGTAGCTCTTGGACAGCGTGAAAAACTCCACCCCGATATCTTTTGCGCCCTCTACCTGCATGAACGAAGGCGCCCGGTAGCCGTCGAAACACAGGTCCGCGTAAGCCAGGTCGTGCGCCATCATGATCTCGTTCTCGCGCGCGAAGTCCGCAACCCGCTTCATGAACCGGAGATCCACCGTAGCGGTGGTGGGATTGTGCGGAAAGTTCATAACCAGGAGCTTGGGCCGCGGCCACGTCCGCCTCACCAGCGCGGTCAGCTCGTCGTAGAATTCCTCTCCGCTGGAACGCAGGGGTACGCCCTGGACCTGGGCACCCGCGATGATGCAACCGTATTGATGAATCGGGTAGGTGGGCGTGGGCGCCAGCACCACATCACCCTGATCCAGGATCGCGAGTGCAAGGTGCGCGATCCCTTCCTTGGAACCGATCGTTACGATCGCCTCCGAGTCGGGGTCCAGTTGGACGCCGTAGCGGCGCTGGTACCAGTCGGTAATCGCCAGGCGCAGCTTGTACAGACCGCGGGAAACCGAATAACGATGATTGGGCGCCTTGGTGGCAGCCTCGACTAGTTTGGCAACTATATGCGGCGGCGTTGCCTCATCGGGATTTCCCATGCCGAAGTCGATTATGTCTTCGCCTGCACGACGGGCCTTGAGGCACAACTCGCCGATCGCGTTGAAGACATAGGGAGGCAGCCGCTTGATCCTGGGGAAATCCATCTTGGTTGGCATCCACCTGCAGGGCGCTGCTACGCGCCGCGCAAGCCATTATGTCTAACGGACGGCTGGCTTGATAGCTAGAGAGATGCTGCAGCCCCCCACTATAGCATCGACCAGCGCCTGCCACACGGCAAAAAAGGGCGACTGAAGGAGCCCGGTCGCTGCCGAGGCAGCGCAGGGTCCTTTAATCATGCCTCTCTCAGTCGAGGGTCACGGCGCCGACCGGAACGATCGCGCGTGACCGTAACGACCAATAGATCGGCGCCGCGAGCAGGGAAATCAAACCCGCAATCTGCCATTCGAATGGAATTCCCGAAGTGTCGGCAATGACACCGCCCACCAGCAGTCCCACCGACCCGCCCAGGGTCTGAAAGGTGCTGCTGAACGAAAGCAACGTTGCACGCTGACTCGATTCGATCTGCTCGTTAAACCAGCTCTGCAAAAGCGGCATCATTGCGCCGGTGGCCAGGTTCATCACGAAGAGCATCGAAAGTGACACCACCGGGAGATGGCCAAACAGACCCGCCACCATGAGCATTGCGCTCGCAACGATCAGCAGCACGGTTACGCGTGCAGCCCGTGCGTACTCGTCGCACCCGATTCGAATCGCTATTTCGGCGCCGATCATGCGCGCGATCGTGAGTCCGGAGTAGATCCATCCGATGATCCAGACTCCGACGCTGAAGCGCTCGTTGAACATGATCGGCCATTCGAGCCAGTAGGGGGCCCACGCCGCGAAGGTGATCGCACCGGCGAGACTCAGCTTCAACACGGTCTCGGCACCCAGTCCCAGCTGAATTCCGCTGCGCACCTGTTGCGCGACGTGCCGCGGAATCGAGCGCAGCTCAAGGTGTGCACTGCGCGGCTTTTCGCCCCTCATGAGGGTCGCACCGACCGCGCACGAAAGCGAAAAGCCGGCGGCGCCCAGCAACCAGGGCCACGCGAGATCGATATCGGCGGCATACGCACCCAGCATGGCCGAGCCCATGAAGGCCGCGTTGGAAATCTGCGAGATTCGCGAGAACAGGCGGTCCTTGAGTTCTTGATAGCCTGCTTCATCAAGTGCATCGACGCCCCATGCATCGATTGCGCCGTTGCAGAAAGTGGTACCGATACCGTCTATGCTCTCCGCGACCAGGAACACGTAATAATGATGCGCGAAGAAATAGACGATGAACGCCGTCACGCGCAGTAGCGTTCCCACCACGAACGAGCGCCGCCTTCCGAGTGCATCTGCGAACGCGCCCGTCGGCACGTCAGTGAAGAACAGCATCACGAAATAGGTCGCCAACACCGAGTTGATTTGAAACTGGGTCAGGCCGCGCGACTTGAGAAAAATCGGGTAGACGCCGAACAGGAATCCACCGGCAAACGAATACATCAGCCAGACCGCATAGTACCGGCGGATTATTCTCTTTATGGTGGAATCTTGTTTGAGGACCGCTTCCATCGCATTCACACTTTGCGCGCCGCCCACTCGGCGTCAGCGCGGTGGCGCAGACAAAGAAAAAGCCCGGGGCTCCGAGGCGCCCAGGGCTTTTTCCGAGGCCAGATTTCGGAGTCGTTCAACTCATGGGAATTCGCGATTCGCTCCCTTTATTGCGGCTACAAAATCGGCCATGGGTTGAAGATTAGCCGCGCCCCCGAGTCGGGTCAAGCTGAGCTTATGCGTGACCGGACGGAACCCGCTCGATGGTCGGCGCGATCTGGATACCAACGAGGAAAAGCGAATTCACCTGGATTGCTCGAGACAGGTCTGCACGAACGGGTACTGCTGGTCTAACCGTAAACTGGAATAAAGGCGAGGAACCCGGCGGTGCGCCGCCAACCAGCGGCTATCTGCGCCCGGAAGCGATTAGCCTGCGGAAGATCCCAATCCACCGCGGTCAGATATCTCGGATTTGAGATCGAAACAGCGATTGGCAGAGATCCTGGATTCTCAGCGGTTCTAGTATCGTCTACAATCTGAGTATCTGTACGGCTTCTGAATCGATTCATGCGGTCTGCGGAAAAACCCCTGCCCCGGTTCTCTTCTGACGCGTCGGAACCCGGTCTCGCCACCCGCGCCTGGCGCTTCGCGAATATCGCGTGGCTCGCCGCGTATGTGTACGTGGGCTACAAATCCATCCAGCTCTGGACCCGATACATTTCCAGGCGCAACCGCGACGCGCTGTTTCGCCGCCAGGATTTACGCGCGGCGCGGGCGATGTACGCGACCGCAGTGCGGCTGGAAGGCCTGCTCATAAAGGCATCGCAGTTCATCGCCACACGCGCTGACATACTGCCGGACGAATGGGTTTCGACGCTGTCGGGACTACACGATCGGGTGCCGCCGCGGTCGTTTAAAATCATTCGCCGGCAAATCGAAACCGAACTCAAACGACCACTGGAGTCGGTATTCGCGGAATTTGATCAAAATCCAATTGCCTCCGCCTCACTCGCGCAGGTTCATGCGGCCCGCCTGCCAGACGGGCGCCGCTGCGCCGTTAAGGTTCAATACCCGGGGATCGAGGGCATTGTGCGCGCCGACCTGCGCAACATGATGTTCGTGCTCAAGCTGCTGGCGTGGCTGGAGCGTGATTTTGATTTCCAGGTGGTGGCGCGCGAAGTAATGAAGTACATCCCGATGGAGCTCGATTTCGAGCACGAAGGCGAAAACGCGCGCACCATCAAGCGCAATTTCGCAGCCTGCGATGACGTGGTGGTCCCCGAGATCTACCGCGATTTCACCACTCGCCGGGTGCTCACCATGGAGCTGGTTGACGGCGTCAAGATTACCGACCTCGCGGCCCTCGAACGAGCCGGCATCGACAAGCGCGCGGTGGCGCAGAAGCTTATCGATCGTTTCTGCGACATGATTCTTCGCGACGGCTTCTTTCATGCCGATCCCCACCCCGGCAACATCCTCGTGCAGGCCGGGCCCAAGCTGGTTTTCCTCGACTTCGGCTTGGCCAAGGATTTCCCGAGCAACGTTCGTGAAGGGATCGTACGTCTCACCTTCGCGATTTTGACTTCGGACCGCGAGGCGATCATCCGGGCGTTCGGTGAGCTCGGATTTCGAACCAGAGATGGGTCGCCGGAGACTTTGCTCGCATTGGCGGACCTATTCCTTGGACAAACCCTGCGGCAAAACAAAGCCTATGCAGACCAGGAACTGGTGGAGCAATTCTCCGACGAGTTCCCCAAGACGCTCCGCGCCAATCCAATCGTGGAAGTCCCGGGCGACGTACTGCTGATCAATCGCGTAATGGGTCTTCTGAGCGGACTCGGGAAGACGCTGGACTCGCAGGTGAATCTCTTCGCCACGCTCATGCCTTACGCGCAGCGTCTGATGCTCACTCCGGGAGCCGCAACCGCAAGCTAGCGCGCCTAAATTGCTTCCTTCGCTCCGGCCAGTCGTGGCATCCTGTCTCGGAAATCACGGTCCGAACGCGTTGAGCATTCGACCAGCTCCGGAGCAGGCATGTCCGAAAAGCGTCTTGGATTGATCAGCCTGGCTGCAGAACTAGCGGCCGATTTCGCGACCAGAGCGGGCGAGCACGACCGCGCCAACTCTTTTCCTGTCGAAAACATCGCCAGGATGAAGGAGCGCGGGTACACGGCGCTCGTCATCCCGGAGAAACACGGCGGCCTCGGCGCCGACCTCGAGGACTACGTGCTTTGCCAGGAGCAGCTAGCGCAGGGTTGCGCCGCCACCGCGCTTGCAATCAACATGCACCTGTTCGGCTTGGGCAGCATGGTCGAGCGCATGACCGAGGGACCGGAGAAGTCGCTGTTCCTCGATGCGATAGGGCGCGGCAAACAAATCCTGGGCGGTGGAA
>JAFAHS010000381.1 GCA_019237115.1 Deltaproteobacteria bacterium | reverse complement strand
ACCGTCGAGATGTCGCAGGCCGATGCCGCGCCGCTCTTGCGCGCGGGATGGACCCGGGCAGACGCGCCTGCCAATTCTACGACGTAGCGAGGACATCCCCCGTAGCCCGAACCGTTATCGGTAATTGCCAAGAGGCTCGCATCCTCTGGCCGTTATGACCGAATGCAGATAGCGCGAACAAACGCCGCAGCAGCTCGAGGCGAAATCGCCAACCCCTCCGCAATGTCGGCTTTCCCCCCGTTCACCGACTGTCGGAGCCCCCAGCAGCGGGCCGGTATGTGCCAATTGCCAACATCGGGCGAACCTCACTAACCAACGAGCCTGAACCTCGCAATCATCAAGCCTGAGTGACGGCTTATGCCCCTTTCGGTCGTTGCGTCCGCAAGCGGAAGCAACTCAGGTGGGTGGTGATAGGGTACTTGGTCGAACGGTCCCCGACCATCGGCCTCCGAACTCCTCTTAGCTCCAGGTTTCCGAGGTCCTCCAGCCTCGTGACCGCTTCACGCGCTGCAGCGATGCGGCTGCTGACCAGGATCTGCGCATGGCCTCAGCACAAAACCGGGCGGCAATGTTGCATACCGGGCCAATCGCGGCGTAGCCGGAGCGTTCGGAAAGCCGATCTGGCGCAGGGTCGCACAGCCCTGCGCGATAGCGGCGCCAAAGCCGAGTTCGCAGCCGTGGCGGCGCCAGGCACCGATCAGGCTGCCCGCCGCCTCGCGCATCGTCATCGCCTTCTTGACCGCGCGTTCCACCGGAGCGCGACAGGAAACCGGGTCGTTGAAGAACACGATAAATGCCATCGCCCAGTAACCGCTTGGTGGAGCCACTTTAATCCTCGGCGGCGAGGACGACTTGGTTCTCGAAGTAGCGATAGGCGAACTGCTAGGCCGCTCGGGTCGGACCTTTTTTGGCCGCACCCTTCCGGGAAAAAAGAACCGACATATTTTGCGAGGGCGACCAACGTTTCGAATCCCGCTTCCTTCAGCGGGCAGTTATCAACGAGCCGGTTTTCCCCGCGGATCGCGGTACGAAGCCAGCGCCCACGCTTAGCCGGCCACCGCGGTAAATTCACGGTGTTCTACGAAACTTCGCGAAAGAGATACTCGCGGATCCTCAAGTCCGACGGCTGTGAAGTTCGTCTGTCGGGTCCAGAATTCGACCGCACATCCCGGCTCATTGCAGCGCCGTGTTGAGGCGGCGAGCTTTCTAGAGCTCCTGATTCGCTGTCAGCTCTTGCTTATTTCAGCCGCGGGGAAGCCCGCGGGCCGTGCCGGATGAGGATCTCACGGCTGTTTGGTAGTCGGGCGGAGCGTCGGAACGGCTCGCATACCTCTTCGCCAGCCAGGCGCAAACCAAGAGCTGCATCGAGTGGTACAGCATGATCGGCAGGATGAATAACCCGAGCGCATTGCCTGCGATCAAAGCGCTCGCCACAGGAATGCCGGTGACTACCGATTTTCTGAGATCCACAAAATACAAGGGCACTCTCGTCTGCATGATCAAATCTCAGAAAGCGACTGCCGCTTATCATGATCACCAATGCGGACGTCAGCAACATCGCAACGATCAACGCCAATATAACCAATGTTGTCATGGGTAACCGTCGCCAAAGGCCTTGCACGACCGAAGCACTAAAGGAGGTGTACACGATCAGCAAAATCGAACCTCTGTCGGTGACCGAAAGAATTGACTTGTTGCGCTCCGCCCATTCGCTGATCTGCGGCCTCGCCACCTGACCTGCGACGAAGGGTATGAGAAGCTGGAAGAGGAGTTGATGGATCCCTGCGAGACTCGTCGCGTTTCCGTGAACGCCGGAAACGAGGCCGAACAAAATTGGAGTGAGAAACAAACCGGCCAGATTGGACCCAGCCGCCGAGCAGACGGCGGCCGGAACATTGCCACGAGCGATCGAGGTCAAGGCGATCGAAGACTGTACGGTGGAGGGAAGAACGCAAACAAACAACACTCCCGACCACAGCGACCGCGGGAGTGCGTGAGGCGCTACTGCCCACATGCCCATGCCCAGCAGGGGAAACAGGACGAATGTCGCCGAGGCTATAGCTGCATGCAGTCGCCAATGCTCCGCTCCCGCCACGAGAGCACCGCGCGAGAGCCTAGCTCCCTGAAGAAAGAACAATGAACCGACGGCAAATGAACCGAGCGCTCGAAAGAGCGCAGCACCTGTTCCCTGACACGGCAAGAGGGTCGCCACTGCGACGGTGCCGATTAGCGCGAGGACGAAGCCATTAGGTTGGAGAAGGCGGAGCAGTCCAGTCAACATGTCCAATGAACCCCAGCTGACGCGTTCTTTGTCGCCGGTTTCAGCGAGGAAATATGCGCTTTAAATTAATAAGCAGCTCGGCTAAGTATTCGGCATCAATGGGGCCTCCCGGTACCGACAGCCAACAAGGAGAGAGCCAATCCGAGTAGTGAGAAAGTCATCACCACGATGAGCTCATCACTGGATTCTCTAACAAGAGAGGCTTCGGTACATGATTTCATCCGTGTCACCGGGCGCCTGAACGAAGCCGATGGTCGTGGCGTTAAGGTAAATCGTCGATGGAGTAAAAGGTGTGACGTAATTCACAGTCCTGAAAAAATTCTTCAAGATAGACGGGCACGAACAGCGCACTGCGCTGAAGTGCGACTAATCGCGGCCGACTACTCTGCACGACCCTCGCCGATTTTAATTGAACATTGTAATGGAAAAGGTCGACACAGGGGGTCGACTCTCCTCACGGGAAGTTACCGGCGAAGCGATCCCGGTCGGAGAGGCGTTGAGCGAACCCCGGTGCGCGATATCCGGGTCGGGATAGTCATCCGGCTTATCGTAGCCAGCCGGATGACCAACCCTCAGCTATAGTTAGTGAGACCGATTATGCATTGCTCGCCGCTCGATCGATGGCTGCCCAATCGTGCACCGCCCAGTTATGGTTATGCACGAGGCCATCATCGTATCCGTACTGCGGTCCAGTCGGCACCTTGGTCTCCGTCTTACAAACCTTGGCCTCGCTTTCACAAAACTGTGCAGCCTCGGTGCTGCGGGCGAGCGCCGTGGTAGAAGATTTGCCGCCCGATATGACAGCCGCGATCGCGTCGAAATAGCCGACACCGACCTCACGCTGATGACGGGTGGCGGTGTAACCCTCTACCTCAGCCGCGAACTCGGCCTGCTGGAGTTCGCAATAGGCCGCCATGCCGCGCTCGCGGTAATCGCGCGCGAGATTGAACATGGTCAGATTGAGGCTGTGAAAGCCGGCCAATGTCACGAACTGAAAGCGGTAGCCCATCTGCGCGATGTCGCGCTGAAAGCTGGCGATCTTGTCTGGCGCCAGCGCCTTTTGCCAATTGAAGCTCGGCGAGCAGTTGTAA
>JAFAHS010000539.1 GCA_019237115.1 Deltaproteobacteria bacterium | reverse complement strand
CGACGATGCCGATATACGAATGGCGATGTGATTGCGGTTACGAGTTTCAGGAAGTGATCTCGTGGCGCGAAGCCGATCGCGGAAGACCATGCCCTCGATGCGCCTCACCTGCGGTGCGACTACCGTCGACGTTTGCAATTGGTGGCTCGGCGGCGACCCCACAGATGAAGGTGAAGAAGCCCACAATACCGAAGGCGAGCTACGCCCGCTTCTGCGCCATGGACGACTACTCGGCGAACCGCATGGCTGCATACAAAGGTGGCCGCGGTGCGCAGTTCGATGACTATCACGCGGCGGTCGCGGAGAAGAAAGAGCAGGGAGAGTGAGGGATTAAGTAGCCCAGCGCCGGACAAGGCGGCTTCGGGAAAATCACCCGCATTCGATAGTGCATGGTTCGATGCCTGGGTTGCGCCTTCGGATCCCCCATAGTGCTCGATGCCGTGCATCGCAAAAGCCGAGCGCGCTCCAACATCCGGATCGTCGGTCCACTCGTAGGTTCAAAAGCACGATTCCGTTGCCGCCCGATCCGTGGCTCAGGTTTGTGTTTTTCGGGAGTGGTAAGCGCTGCACTACTTTAGTTTCTTCAGAAAGTTCACGTCTCGTTCCACTTCCGTGTATCCGAGACTCAAATGAGCTTCTATGCTACCCGTTCTCCAAATTTCCGTGTTGGATCCCATCTCGGTGCAGCCCATCGAGCGTGCCCACTGTTCGCCGGCCTCAACCAGCTTTCGACCCACGCCCTGCTTTCTCACTTCCTCCACGACATACCAGCCCTCCAGAAAACCGACGGGTGACGAAGATGCGCCCTCTGCATATTCTCGAAGCCGTACTTCCAGGAACCCGAGCGCGCTTTTCCGTGGTTGTCGCTCGCCAGAAACGCCGCCCACTTTTCGGGGGTTGCGAATTGCTGCGATGTCTCCCGGCGGTTCTCCTCGGCAGACATCGGCCACAACTTGGCGCGAAGCTCTCGGTAAGCCTCAACATCGTTACCCTCCGCTTCAACCCTGCAAACCGTCACCACGATCTCTTGCTCGCTTGCCGAGGAAGTCCTTCAGAACCTGAATGAATCTCTCCGCAGCGTCGTCGATGGTTCCGGTGCGGACATAACGTTGTCTGCGCTCTAAAGCCAGCGCTCAGAAACCTGAATGGTCCACCGAACGGCTCGAGCTCAATATTGAGCAGCTGCTTGCCGCGCAATGACGTCGGCGCACTGGGTGCCTGGCTGCCCCTTGCGCAGTTTCTTCAACCTCATGGCGCTTCGTTACCGGAGGCAGACCGCAAGAGCCAGAGTCGTTTGAGGCAGCCCACTAGCGGCGTTGCCAAATGGTTCGGTACTCAGACCGTGCCGGAGGCGTCGATCGCCGGGGTTTGCATCGTTCAGAACCTGACCTTCGAAGCCATCTGGGATCGGGGTGAGAGAATCGAGCCGATCGTGGAAACCGGGCCTGTCAATTGTCATTGATCCGTCCGCAAAGTATATCTTCGCCATACAGCGGACGAGCCGGAATGCCCAACAGACTGCACCTGACCATGGCAATGGCATCAGCCTTGATTGCCATGTCGATCACCCTCCCAATTGCGACAGGCGCCGACCCATCGACCCCTACCTCTCAAGTGGACGGATTATTCGCGAATTGGGACCTGCCACGCTCGCCTGGCTGCGCGGTCGCGGTTATGAAAAATGGGCGTATTGCCTACGAGCGAGGATACGGGATGGCGGACCTGGATCACGGCGTAAAAATCACCCCCGCCACGGTGTTCCACGTGGGCTCAATCGCCAAGCAGTTCACGGCCTCTGCGGTTCTCATGCTGGCAGCAGAGGGCAAGCTGTCGCTCGACGATCCGATTCAAAAATACGTTCCCGAAGTCGCGAACTTCGATACTCCGATAACCCTGCGCGAGCTTCTCCATCACACGAGTGGGTTGCGGGACTGGCAAGAACTGCTCGTGTTCGACGGGTGGCGGATTTACGGTGATGTGGTCACCGAGCGAGACGTACTCGATGTAGTCTCGCGGCAAAGGGATCTCAATTTCCCTCCAGGTTCCGAATTCAATTACAGCAATACAGGCTATTCACTCTTGGCGTATGTTGTCGCGCGGGTCAGTGGCAGGTCTTTCCCGGATTTTACGGCTGCTCGGATATTCCGCCCCCTGGGCATGGAGCACACCCACTTCCGTGATAATCATGCGCAGACAATCAAGAATCTCGCCCTCGGGTATCGACAGCGCGAGGACGAGTCGTTTGAAGAGGCTGATCCGAATCTGGACACCGTAGGATGCACTAATTTGATGACGACAGTGGAAGACCTGTCCCGCTGGGACGAAAATTTCTATTCCACGCGGGTTGGCGGGCCAACTGTTGTCACACAAATGACGGAACCAGGCAAACTAAATGACGGAACCCAAATCATCTATGGCGCAGGGCTGTTCCTTGGCCCAAACGCCGCGGAACATTCGGGAAGCGACGCGGGATACGTCGCAGACATGATCCGCTTTCCGGCCCAGCATCTTTCCGTCGCGGTTCTTTGCAATCTCGCATCGATAGATGTGATGGGGCTTACGCACCGCGTCGCCGAAATTTACGGAGGCAGACTGCCCGCCTCGTCCTCTGCGGCCGAACCGTCGCTGCCCAAGCGCGTGAAACATGCGCCGAGTCCAAAGGAGTTACTTCAATTCGTCGGGCTTTATCGCAGCCCCGAAATCCAGATTCCCTACAACATCACCGCGGATGGCTCACAGCTGAGCATGCATGCTTTAAAAATCGGCGCGGTACCAATGGTACGCGTCGAGGGGGATGAGTTCAGCTGCACACAGGGCGAACCCACCAACGTACAGCGATGGCGCGTCAGGTTCATACGCGACAACCGGGGGCACGTCTCGGGGTTTCTGATCAACACGGACTACTTCATCCGCAATCTTCGCTTCATTCGCGTAACTACGAACCAGGCGCCGTGATTCCGGTGCCTGCTGAGCCACCGCTCAACAGCGATGGTGCCCACCCTTGAAGCAGATTTCTTAGAAATTCTTCCATCACAGTCGCAGGCCATCGCTCGTCCGCGCGGCTCAGCTGGCGGGTTCGTCTACCTGGACGATGTGCACCGCCGTGCTCGGAAGATCCGTCAGGGCCTCGGTCAAAAAGCCTGGTACCAGCCGAATGGTCTTCAAAGCTTCAAGTTCATGCCATACCACTTCAAACCGCGATCCCCCGGCCTCTTCGCAGTAGGACCTCACCGAAAAATCGCGGTGCGCCGCCTCCGGTAGAGAGACGAGAAAATACAAGGCGAGTTCGTGATGGGAGGTATCGCCCAATCGGAAGAAGTTTTCGTTAACCCAGATTAGCCGCTCGATTCGCCCCGCCGCCCCGATCTCTTCTGTCATTTCTCTCGCGACGGCGGCGGGCGCGGTTTCCCCAAACTCGACTCTGCCACCCGGAGTAAACCAATAATCTTCGGCCAGATTTCGCATCAGGAGAACCTGACCCTCGCGTACCACCACCGCGCCGACCCTATACGAGAACCGGATCCCGCCCGCGCTGAATGTCACCATCGTTCGCTCCGGCACAGTCAGTCACCTCTTGTTTGCAATCGATACCATTCAACGGACCTCGATGCTCTTGAGCTGAGTAAACTTGATTCGTCCTGATTTGCCGGCGAAACCGCCCAGCGGTTGGGTGTGCCCGTGCATTTCGACTCGCCCAAGCGGAGACGCCTTCTCGGTGCCATACAGGAATGCCGCGCAGATCGTGTACTTGCCGGGCTTCGACGGAGCGGCCAGATTGTAGATGACCTTCGTGCTGGAAAACTGGCTCTTCGCAAGATCAGCATTGACCCCGAATACGACCAGGAAGTTGAGGTTGCGTGCGAGGTCGTCGTAGCGACGAGCCTCCCACTGCTCTTGCTGCTTGCCATCGGGACCGACCACATTGGGTGCGCCGACGATTTCAAAACCTTCAGCCTCGATCGCCCGTGCCTGGTTGCGCAGGTCCTGGTCGAGCAGCATCACCCCAATCACGGGGCCTGAACCGCCCTCAGTGCTGACCTTGGCGGCGAAGCTTGCACCGCGATGCAGCGTGGTCGGAACGTCGAGTGAAATCTGCGCATTCGCATCGACCTTCTCGACGTCGGCTGCCAGCTGGATCCTCTGCTCCGGCGTGAGTTTCGAGTAAGCGTTCTCACCCGCCTTTATGGCGGCTCTGTGACTTGTAGCGAGCATCTCCTGCGCACGTTGTGCCGGCATGTCCCGAAGTTGATTGGCGTCCACCGAGGAATGGCACCCCGCGCAATACGGTGCCGCGTCGGTTACGTCTTCCAAGGGCCCGCCTGGATAGCTCCACGCAATCGAACCATCAAACGCGCTTAGTGCCATCGCGAGGGTCATCGCGGAAGCGACGGTCGCCATCAGGGTCACAGCTCGCATAAGCGTCTACCACCTTCCCGGTGCATGATATCTCACTTCCGGCCTCATCGGCTCTATTGCGGTTGCGCTTCAGTCGCCCGCATTACGTGGCCGTTGAAGATCTCGACTGGCAGAAATCCTTGCAGCGGGCTGTCGTACAACATTGGTTCATTGCTCTGGCGACTAGGTTTCCCGCCTACCTCTTTGCACTCTCCTGTCAGCGCGCTGCGCGACCCACGGCGAATGACGAGGATAAACCCCTTCGGTCCACTCGGCGGATTCGATCTGCTCGACCATTTTGCGTTGAGCCAAGGGTCCTCGGCATCCTCTCTTCGACCTAACGCTCCCCAGCGCCGCCGGTCGGGTTGCGGCAAATTTACACCAACGACCCAGTTTGTGATCGAAAGGACGGTAGCCGCCAACCGAAACATGCCAACAACGCGGTTCGACCCTTTGAGGCGTCGGCAAGCTCATGCTAGACGGCGTAAGAGCCTTTCGCTTCAGAGGAGAATAGCCGATGGCTGATTCGTCGAAGGGTGGAATCTTTTCCGGTCTTCGCATCCTCGACCTCACCCAGTATGTTGCCGGGCCGCTGGCATGCAAGTTGATGTCGGATCTCGGCGCCGAAGTAATCAAGCTCGAGCTGGCTCCGCGCGGCGACATGATGCGCTATTACGGCCCGCCCGAAGGGCAGTGTACGGTCTTTCTCGACGAAAACCGCGGCAAACGCAGTGTCTGCTTCGACCTCAAGCGGCCGGAAGGCACCGAGCTGATGCGTGACCTCGTGCGCGGCGCCGATATCCTTGTCGAGAATTGGACTCCCGGTGTTCTGGCCAAGTACGGTGTCAGCTACGAGACCCTGCATCCCCTCAATCCGCGCCTCATCATGTGCTCGCTCTCGGGCTTCGGTCAGACGGGTCCGAACGCGAGCAAGCAGGGCAACGATCTTATCGCTTTGGCGGCCAGCGGCATTCTCAATATGGTCGGGTACGCCGACGACTCACCGCTCTATCCGGGGGGCGGAACCCTCGCCGACAGCATTGGGGGTGTCCACATCTTCGCCGCGGTCTCGGCTGCGCTCTATCATCGCGAACGCACCGGCCGGGGGCAGTATATCGACCTCGCACTGACCGATACGTTGATCCACCTCACCAGCTCGCTTATCACGACCCGCAGCTGTTTGGGCCCCGGCTACCACCCCATCCGTATGGGGGCTCATCTTGTCAGCCTGACGCCATGCGGCATCTTCAAAGCACGAGACGGTTACGTCGCGCTCACGGTGCTGATTCATCAATTCGAAACGTTCGCCAAGCTGATAGGCAAGCCGGAGCTCGTGACCGATCCGCGCTTCGACACCTCTGAGCGTCGCAATGCCAATCGGCTCGAGCTTATCCGGATCGTGGAGGAATGGCTGCAATCCTTCCCCACCCGCGACGAACCCATCGCCCTGATCCAGAAGGCGCATATCCTCTGCACGCCAGTGCTTGATACGGAGGGAGTTATGAACGATCCGCACAACGTCGCTCGCAACACGCTGCAGGAGATCGAACAGCCGGGCGTCGGAACTCTCAAGTTACCGAAAGCGCCGTTTCGTTTTTCGGATTCAATCGTCGAGGTAACCGGACCAGCTCCATCGCTTGGCGGGGATAATGAATGGGTCCTGCGTGAAGTTCTGAAGTACTCCAAAGAGAAAATCGAACAACTGACCCGCGCCGGGATCTTGTTCAGCTCGGGCAAAGATTCTTCATTCTGAGCAGAGCTGAGAACCACGCGGTCTTTCTTGTTCGAGCCCGCACGCCGGCTTCTCCCGCCGAGGGGAGGGGAATTCAGTGAATAGATTCGAATCGCGAATGCGTGCACCGAAGTAGTTGCTCTCGCTTACGTATGCTCCCTCGTTCGGCACGTCCAGGGCGGAGCGTGCACGACGGTCGACCACAAATACTACCGCGGCCGACTCCTTGACTGCGGTTCCAAAATGACTCGTTCCCCCGGTGTCCTTTTTTCAGCCACCTCTTTGGCCTATTTGGCGCAAGCAGTGCTGGTAGGTGCATGGAAACGAGCCTGGTGGATGTCGGAAACCGTTTGTCGCCGCCACTCGGCGTGGTAACGTCACGCCCCCGCTTGCTTGCGCTGCCAGCGGAGTTTCTTCTCGGCGAACAGTACTCGCCAATCGATCTTCGCGAACACGTACACGAAGCCGAGCAGCAGAATCTGCGTGACGACGAAGTACGCACCGAAATAGGATTGCGTCTCGGCCTCGTCCAGCTGCAGGTGCTTGCGAGCGGCAGCAGCTGAAAAGACCAGGAAATTGTAACTGACGAGTCGCCCGGCGAAGAACGGAATCGCGATCAGGCTAAGGTCGAGCGCGGTCAAGCCGTACGCGATGAAAAGATAGTTGGATGGAAACGGGCCCAACGCGTACAGGAAGAAACTACCCACGGTTGCGGCGCGGCGATGCTCCAGTTGTTCCTTGATGACATCGACGTTGCGTCGCGTGCCTTCGCTCAGAAACCTGCTTCGGATGATGACCCTGGAAAGCTTGGCCAACGTCAATCGCCCAAGAGTAGCCCCGCTCGCGCCCACCAAAGCAAGCACCGGCACACTGACCCTTTCGGAGTTCAAGCCGACCAGCGACAACACCATCCAGGTCGGCGGTGCCAAAGCGGGCATCACGTTCAGTGTGTAAACGACCAGGAAGAGAACTACCAACTCCATCATCCGCTCTCCGATTGCGAGCCTCTGCACGCCGAACCACGGGTCCGCAGTCGACCGGCCGAGCGGCCCAGCCAAACTCTCGCACGGCCTCGATCTCCCACTCTACTATCGCGATCCCGACGACAACGGTGTCGAGTTGTCGATCGACATGTCTAGGAATCGGGGTGGCACAACCGGATGTGCGCAGTCCGATGAGAGACAACCCGATCAATCTGGCCCTCTATCCCGAGAAACTGGCGCGTGAATTCCACGCTGAAGCAGCAAAGACTGAAATTAGACGCCTTGACCCCGCATTGTGAGGACTTTCGGCTGAGATGGTCCGTGACCTGATCGAATGGGAAATTTTCCACCCGGCGCGAAGGTGCGCCACCCGGTCAGCTCGAAGGCAAGGAGATCTCGGAAGTTTGCATCGCAGTGATTTTCCAAGGAGCCGATCGCGATCGTCGGTGTGTGCGAAGCGAAGCGGACCGCGCACGTGAAGTTGCGCGTCGCGTCCGGCGCATCCTTTGGAGTTCGACGCCATCCGGAGGCTCGTGTCCGGGTTCTTAACCGGCCCGCGAGGGTCAGATGTTATCCGCCGAAGTGTCTCGCCGAGCGGATGGCGACCCCGCCGCGTGTTTACCCCACCGCCAACTCGTGATTTCCGGCAGGTCGTCACCGTGCTCCGCTATATAGTGCTTGTGCTCGAGCAGCTTGTCGCGAATCGCCTGCTTCGCGTATGCGGCTCGGGAACCGAGCTTTGGCACCCTGTCAATGACATCGCTGACTAGCGAGAAACGGTCCAGATTGTTCAACACCACCATGTCGAACGGTGTGGTGGTTGTACCTTCTTCCTTGTAGCCGCGTACGTGCAAGTTCGGATGGCACTTGCGACGGTAAGTGAGCCGATGAATCAGCCAAGGATAGCCGTGAAAGGCGAAAATTACCGGTTTGTCGGTGGTGAACAGCGCGTCAAATTCGTGGTCCGGAAGTCCGTGCGGATGTTCGCTGGGGGACTGAAGGGTCATCAGGTTGACGACATTGATGACTCGGACCTTGAGTTCAGGAACGCGCTCGTGCGCGAGGTCGACGGCCGCCAGAGTTTCCAGGGTTGGCACATCACCGCAACACGCCATCACCAAGTCGGGTTCGCTTCCCTGATCATTACTTGCCCATTCCCAGATACTGATGCCTGCGGTGCAGTGCTTTATTGCCTGATCCATGGTTAGCCAGACAGGGGCTGGCTGTTTTCCTGCGACGACCACGTTCACGTAATTTCTGCTGCGCATGCAGTGGTCAGTGACCGACAGCAAACAATTGGCATCAGGTGGCAAATAAACTCGCACCACTTCTGCCTTCTTGTTGACTACGTGATCGATGAAACCGGGATCCTGATGAGAAAACCCATTGTGGTCTTGTCGCCAGACGTGCGAGCTAAGAAGATAATTCAAAGACCCAATCGGGCGTCTCCACGGTATGTGTCCGCAGACCTTCAGCCATTTGGCGTGCTGATTGAACATCGAGTCAATGATATGTATGAAGGCCTCGTAACAGCTGAAAAATCCGTGCCTTCCCGTTAGCAGGTAGCCTTCCAGCCATCCCTGGCATTGATGCTCGCTCAGCACCTCCATGACGCGCCCGTCGGGAGCAAGGTGATCATCCTCGGGAAGAATCTCGGCGACGTAGCATCGATTGGTAACTTCAAGAATATCCTGCCACCGATTGGAATTGTTCTCGTCGGGGCTGAAAACACGAAAGTTTCGATTTTCTGCGTTCAGTTTCATGACATCCCGAAGGAATTGTCCCTGAACCCTGGTCGCTTCAACCATCCTCTCGCCGGGGGCCGCGATTTTCACCTCGTAGTCGCGAAAGTCCGGCATCTTGAGATCGCGAAGCAACAGCCCGCCGTTGGCGTGAGGGTTGTCGCTCATTCGAGAATGTCCCTGCGGTGCCAGCGCCGCAAGTTCCTTGTTCAGTGCGCCATTGGCGTCAAACAACTCTTCCGGCCGGTAACTCTTCATCCACCCCTCAAGGATCTTGATGTGCTCAGGCGAATCCATGTCGCCCATCGGAACCTGGTGACTGCGCCAGTAATCCTCGCACTTCTTCCCATCTATCTCTGGCGGGCAGGTCCATCCCTTCGGTGAGCGTAAAATAATCATGGGCCAGATTGGACGCCCGGAGAAACCCTTGGCTCGCGCGTCGCTCCAGATTTTTTTGATCTCAAGGGTCACCTGATCGACTGTCTCAGCCATCTTTCGATGCATGAGCATCGGCTCGTGACCTTCCACGAAGTAGGGTTTATAGCCATAACCCTCGAATAGTTTTTTGAGTTCGTCGCCCGGAATTCGAGCCAGGTAACAGGGATTCGCAATCTTGTAGCCGTTGAGGTGGAGGATGGGTAGGACGCAGCCGTCGCGCTCAGGGTTGAGAAATTTATTTCCATGCCATCCTGTCGCGAGCGGTCCGGTCTCTGCCTCACCGTCACCGACCACGCAAGCGACGATTAGGTTCGGATTATCAAAGGCGGCTCCAAACGCATGCGACAACGCGTATCCCAGCTCACCTCCCTCATGTATGGAACCTGGTGTTTCAGGTGCGACATGACTTGGAATGCCACCGGGGAAGCTGAATTGCTTGAACAGGCGCTTCATTCCCGGGATGTCGCATGAAACGTTGGGATAGACTTCGCTATAGGTCCCTTCCAGATAAGCGTGAGCCACCAATCCGGGACCACCGTGACCCGGACCGATGATGTAGATCATGTCCAGGTCATGATCCTTTATTACGCGATTTAGGTGGACGTAAATAAAATTCAGTCCGGGAGTCGTGCCCCAATGGCCCAACAGCCGAGGTTTAATGTGCTCGCGCTTGAGCGGCTCTCTTAGAAGGGGGTTGTCGAGCAGATAGATCTGACCGACTGACAGGTAGTTCGAAGCGCGCCAATACGCATCGATCTGCGCTAGTAAACGATCGCCGAGCGTGTTTGCCATAACCACCTCGATAGCAGGGGCGAAAGCGAGTGTATCTACCGGCTCAACCCTAGTTCGTTTGAGACTTTGAATTGGCTCAACTTGCCTTCTTAATCGCGGTGCTCTTGGAATCGATACATTCGAGCAATTCGTTCCAGGATTTGACGAACGCCTTGGCTCCGTCGTCCTGGAGCTGAGCGGCGAGCGCGTCGATATCGATGCCGGCCTTGGCGAACTGCTCCAACACCTTTTCGCAATCGCCGCCGTCCGGGGGCAAGATCGAACCGAGTTCGCTGTGTTGAGCAAGCGCATTGAGAGTAGCTTCGGGCATCGTGTTTACCGTGAAGGGCGCGGCGAGAGCTTCCACATACAGCACATCGGAAGCCTTGGGATCCTTCGTTCCAGTGCTGGCCCACAACAGACGTTGGGGGCGTGCGCCTAGATTGTATATCCGGTGCCAGCGCGGCGAACTCAGCAACGAGCGAGCCGCAGCGTAAATCCGCTTTGCCATCGCGACGCCCAGTCGGTTACGCAAGTTCTCCGGTACCTTACTGGCGACCGCTGCGTCCCAACGACTGACGAACACGGAGGCGACCGAGCCCACATCCGGTTTGAGCCCGGCGTCGAGCCGCCGCTCAATACCGCGCAAGAAAGCCTCGGCGGCGGCCAGATAGTGCTCGCGCGAAAATAACAGCGTCACGTTTATCGGAATCCCGGAAAGGACCGCTTCTTCGATCGCCGGCAAACCCTCTTGTGTGCCTGGAATCTTGATCATCACATTCGGCCGTCCGGCACGGGAGTGCAGATCGCTTGCGGCAGCGATGGTGCTCTTGGTGTCGTAGGCGAGCAGGGGCGATACCTCCAACGACACGTACCCATCGACGCCATTCGTTCGCTCGTAGATTGGCCGGTACAGATCAGCAGCCTGGGTCAGATCCTCAAGCGCCAGCTCGAAGAATAGTTTCTCACCCGATTTCCCTTCCTTGAGTTTCTTTTCGATCGCTAGATCATAATCACGGCTCTTGCGGATCGCGTTGTCGAAAATAGTAGGGTTGGAAGTGAGGCCCGTGACTGAGAATTCGTCGATGTACCGGCGGAGTGTACCGCTGGTCAACAGGCTACGCGTGATGTTGTCGAGCCACAGACTCTGACCGAGGTTATACAGTAATTCGGTAGCTTTCATGGGTTTCGCCTCAGCGGAGGACCGTCGAGTATTCTGCGTCCCCAGCAAACGCAAGGAAATTGTACCGTAGTTTCATGCCGAGCGCGGACCCGCGGGCGTTCGTCGTCGAGGTTGAGGTGGCAGTCACAACGCAATGTTTACGCATGTGGCAGGAAGCTGTTAAGCGATTTAGCGCGCAAGAGTCCAGTTTCATGGACCGACCAAACGCGCGCAGGAAATATCCAATCGAAGCCGGTGGATCTTCGAAGCCAGTGGACATCCGTACACGCAGCTCCCATCGGGGCATAGCGCAAACGTATTCTCCTCCTTGTTTAGCGTGCCGTACAGGTACCTTGTGGAACGGCGTCGATTGTGCGAGTGCGCCCTACGCCGGGAGAGTCGGTTCACCGCACGCGAAACGATCCGACTGCGGGCGCTGTCCCACTCAAGTCTAAGCAAGGCACTTGCAACTCAAAATCCACGTTCGCACGCTATCGTGACGGCAGTGTTGTCGGATTGCTACGAAAGTCGCGTGTGACACTGCCATTTTGGTGGCTAACCGTCACCCGGAGCGGAAATAGGCCCAGGTTGCTTTTGACGAGGTGTGGAGGCATGTTTCGTCAGCATGGCAGAAGGAGGGCGAGACGAGGACCGCCTAACCGGCAGGGGCAGCTTCTTCTGCCAGGGTGATTATTGGACCATTTCCTACGCGGATCGTCTGGTTCGTCTACGAGACTCGAAGGGTCTGCGGCAACTCGCGCACCTCCTCCAAAATCCGCGCCGAGAATTTCACGTCCTCGACCTCGCTGCCCTGACCGATCCCCCTGTCCGGAAGGCTGCTCCTCAAATCGACCGTCACGAGTTGGCAAGGCTGAGCACTCACTCGGCTATCAACGACGGTGACGAACCGCTCGACGCCAGAGCGCGAGCCGACTTAAAGGCGCACATCGTGGCGTTGCGCGCGGAGCTCGACGACGCGCAGGAGCGTCCTGATGGCTTGCGCGACGGGGAACGTATCGCGCAACTCGAGGACGAGATCGACCTGGTCACGCGCGAATTGCACGGTGCTCTCGGCTTGAACGGCCGGAATCGAAAAGCCAGATCCATTGCAGAACGAGTACGGGTCAACGTCACCAAGAACATCGGTCGCGCACTGGACCAAATCGCGGCAAAGCATCAGAGCCTGGGCCAGCTGCTTAAGTCGACCGTCGGGACCGGCATATTCTGTTCCTACCAACCAGACCCGCGGTTTCCCGTTGCCTGGCGCTTCGAAGCGGAACAGTCGTCCGACGCAAGTTCATCCGGGGCGCAGGAGCGGGGGAGTGGGGAAGCCCGACTTGCAGAAGAAGCCGGCGCTGCGCCCACAGCGAGTCAGCTCGGACGACAGCCCGCAGCGGCCGTACCCAGGAAATCTGGCGAGCCTCAGATTCGGCCAGTTGCCACACCCGACACTGATAGTGTCGAGGGCGAGCGCAAGACGGTCACCGTGCTGTTGGTAGATTTCAAAGGATCGACAGGACTCGTCGAGGATCTCGATCCCGAGGAGACTCGCGCCATCGTCGACCCGGCGCTGAAGCTGATGATCAAATCTGTCCATCAGTACGACGGTTACGTCACCCGGTCCACCGATGATGGAATCTTCGCGATGTTTGGGGCGCCCATCGCGCACGAAGACCACCCGCAGCGCGCATTGTCTGCGGCACTGCGGATGCAGGCGGAACTAAAGCGCTACGCCGAGAAGTTGCGCGCCGAAAAGGGCGTGAAGATGCAAGTCCGGGCGGGAGTCCACACCGGAGAGGTCGTGGTGCGTGAGATCCGCACCGGCGAAAAGCACACCGAGTATGGGCCGATCGGGCACTCAACCAGCGTCGCCGCCCATCTACAGATGATGGTGGCACCCGGTTCGATCGCGATCACTGAATCCGTGCGCAAAACTTGTGGAAGGCTTTTTCACGTTGAAATCGCTTGGACCGGCACGTGTACACGGCGTCAGCAAGCCACTGGAAATCTATGAAGTCACCGGACCCGGGCCGCTGCGCACCCGCTTTCAACGCGCCGCGGCACGCGGTTACACCAGGTTCGTGGGCCGCCGGCGTGAGATGGAGATGATGAAGAATGCGGCGGAGTCGGCGAAGATGGGGCGGGGCCAGATCCTCGCGACAGTCGCGGACCCTGGAATTGGCAAGACGCGCCTGTTTTTAGAGTTCAAAGCGTCCTCTCAAAACGGATGGCTGGTGTTGGAAGGGGTTTCCTCTTCTCAGGGTAAGACGACCGCCTATCTGCCGCTGATCGAGCTGCTTCACGAGTATTTTGCAATCGAGCCTGATGATGAGCCTTGGCAGCGGCGTGAGAAGGTCGCCGGCAAGGTTACGATGCTCGATCGAAGCCTCGAGG
>JAFAHS010000377.1 GCA_019237115.1 Deltaproteobacteria bacterium | reverse complement strand
TCGCAGCACGCTGGTCGTTCCATGGAATTTACCCCTCAACAAAAATTCGGTCCCGCCATTAGCGAGGCCGCTAAACTGCGCTGCGCTACGGTCAGCGCAATCAAGCCACCGGGTACCTCTCGCTGGTCTGAGGCGCGGCCTCGCTAGGTAGTGTTTTAGAAGTCCAGCGAAAAAGTGGGTTTGATGTCCTTCCTCAGGGGCACGTGCACCTATCGACAACTCAGATTTATGCGGAGACGAGCTTACAGGCTCTCGGGGACAACTATATCCTGGCGTTGGGAGGAAAGCGGCAGTCGGCGGGATCCGCAAGGCGCTTTAGTGACCACGAAACGCGACCCTCGCCCAAGAGCAAAAAGCGGTCGATCCGGAAGTACGTCAGAGATTCAAGCGGCACCTTTCTTCGCGCCACCGGTCCCGGTGGTAATCGCGACAACTTCTCAGCCGAACCCAGCAGTCAGGGCGCGTCGTGAGCATCTTAAGATCGATCGAGTCCGCCATTGCCGCCTGAGCGCCTGAACCTGGCCATGGGTCAGGTTCAATGCCAAACCCTTTGCATCTGTCCATATCGCATAAGAGTTCGGCCAGCAGGTAGGGTCGCATCTCCGCCGTCGCTCCGCTATGGCGCGACCTTGCTAGGTTCGCGGACGCGCCGTAGCTCGAAGAGCGGAGGTGGTCCGAGGCGACCGCTGTTGGGAAGTGGAGCAGCTTCGAGCAGGCCGTGAAGTCGCGGTCAGCCAGAGGAGGGCAGCGACTCGCAGCGCCCTTGATTTTCTGAACACGCCCAGGAGATTGGGCAAAAAGCTCATGGACGGGGAGAATGTACTCGCTTTTCAACGCGATCGGCTTGCGCAAGCCGGACGCTCCGTTTCAAAGAGAAGCCCGAACAAAGTGCCACCGTCCCTTTTGCGTTCCGCGCGACGTAATTTGAGAGAATTTCATTCCGCAGTGTGAGGGGGCCTGCTGCAGCACGAGGTTCGCGATGACATTAGCTTCGTCACTAGCCCAGGAACTAATTAGCCGCTCTTTTGATGAAATTCAGAAATCGGAGGTCAAACTTCGGCAGGTCGTCGATAAAATCCCAGCTCTGGTCTGGAGTAATCTGGCAGATGGTCCAAACGACTTTTCGAATCAACGGTGGCAGGACTGCACAGGAGAGTAAGGCAACGTCAAAAATCTCACGGATTCTTGGCGATCTCTTCGGCGGGTCGATCAGCGGCCTGATCTGACGCACTCAAGAAACGATCATGACTGGCTCAGATATTTCGATATTTGTGGAAATACGGTAGATGAATGCCCGTATGCAACGAAAACAAAGCCTCGAACAGGTAACTCGCTATGCTGACATGCTTTCCGCTATGGGAACAGAACCACGGCTGCGAATCATGCAGTTGCTTCTTTCAGCCCATCCCGACGGCCTGGTTGTTGGTGAGATCGGCAATGAGCTAGCAATCCCCAGCTCGACACTTTCCCACCACCTTGAAAAGCTGAAAAATGGGGACCTGGTGACGGTGCGACGTGAAGGGACATTCCTCTGGTATTCGGCTAACACAGAAGCACTAGAAAAACTTCTCGGGTTTTTGTACGCCGAGTGCTGCACGCGTAACAGGGCGATTGAACCTCGAAAGATTGTTTCGGTCTGCCAATAACGGAGGAACTATTTAATGAGCACACCAGATCTTAAGGAAATTGTATGCGAAAAATATGGTCAGGCCGCCCTGCGCGCGAAGTCTGGCGAAGGACATCCACGGTGCTGCGCCGATGATTCGGAAGGGTCCTGCGATCCGATAACTGCGAACCTTTATGAAGCTGCGCAGGAAGACGAAGTGCCGGACACTGCTATCAAAGCCTCTCTTGGATGCGGCAACCCCACTGCACTTGCCGAATTGAAGGAAGGTGAAGTTGTGCTCGATCTCGGCTCAGGCGGTGGCATTGACGTTCTTCTTTCCGCTCGTCGCGTCGGCCTGACCGGCAAAGCCTACGGACATATGAGCGAGAGAATGAAAATCGTCGTCATTGGTGGCAACGGGCGTATCGGAACGAGGGTCTTAAACAACCTGCGCCAGCGCGAGCACGAAGTTGTGGTGGGCGAGCCCACCACAGGCGTCAATACCATCACGGGAGAAGGTGTGGCTGACGCACTCACTAGGGACCGCCAACGTCGAAGAAAAGGCACTTTTGAAGAGATGGAGATTCATAAGTTCAAGATCTCGTACGGCGTCCGATCGAATCGACTTTATGCGCAACTAGCTGAATGGCAGGTACAAGCATCGAGTATATAAACTTAGCATGAAATGTGCCTAATATACCGATGCTCACAGGCTTTGTTCGGCAAGGCTTATAACGGTGATTCGACAAAACGAAATTATTCTCAAGCGAATAGAGGCAACGCAAACTTCCGGCCGTTCGGACATGAACTACGACGCGATGCTGGCCAAGCCCAAGGTGGCCGCTCGGTACGCCGAGCGGATGGACGACCTGCCGGGCGATCTCGTGGCGCTGCAGCGGGACAGCGTGGAAATCACCGATCATGAGATCGCCACCTTCTGCTACATCGGCGGCGTGAAAATCCCGGAAGGGGCGGACCTGCTGCTGCTGCTGGCCTCGGCGAACCGCGATGAGCAGGTTTTTGCAAACGGCGAACGGCTGCTACTTCCAGAACTGGGACCGGCTGCTGAAGAACTGGAACCGGAAAGTGCGCAGCACGATCGCCGATCTCGAGGCGATCGCATTCAAGCCGCTGCCGCCGGTTGTTCCCATCGAGGACATCCGCGGCGGCGTAGGGCTCGACCCAACCTTCGAACTGCTGGCGAACTACGATCGCGCCATCCAGGACGCATACCGCCAGTGGCAGTACCATTTTGAGTTCCTCAATCTCGGCTATGCAGCATACCTGGACTTCTTTAACTATTGCAAGCAGGCCTTCCCCGACATCCCCGACCAGGCGATCGCAAAGATGGTGCAGGGGATCGAGATGGATCTATTCCGTCCCGACGAGCAGCTGAAGGCGCTAGCCAAGCGGGCGGTAGAGCTCGGGATCACGGACGAGATTTCGCAGAGCAGCGCGCAGTCAGTGTTTGAGACGCTGCGCAACTCCGAGGCAGGCCGTAGCTGGCTGGACGCCTGGGAGGCGGCCCAGGAGCCGTGGTTCAACTTCACGTCTGGCAACGGCTTCTACGCCTCTGACAAGTACTGGATCGAGCATCCGGAGATTCCACTCGGCTATCTGCGCGACTATGTGGCGCAGTTGCTGCGTGGCGATACGATCGACCGTGACGTAGCGGCCGTACGTGCCGAACGTGACCGCATTACGGAGGAATATTCCGAGTCGCTCGACGAAGAGGCGCGGGCCGTATTCGAGGGAAAGCTCGAGCTGGCGCGCCAAGTCTATCCCTACGTAGAAAACCACAACTTCTACATCGAGCATTGGTCAATGAGCATTTTCTGGCGCAAAATGCGCGAGCTGTCGCGGGTCCTTCAGCAGGAAGGGTTCTGGGCCGACGCCGAAGACATGTTCTACATAAGCCGAGACGAGCTGCGGCAGGTTCTTTTCGATTATGCAAGCGCGTGGGCAGTCGGCGTGCAACCGGGTCGGCGACCAGCCGCATCAAGACCGGCCAGCGCATCCGCGTGAACGGCACCTCCGGCGAGGTCACGTTCATCCAGTGACTGTGCACTGCCGCGCAGCCTCTTCGGCGAATTCGAGCCCACTCGTGTTGTCTCAGAACTCAAATCACGCCTGATCAAGCAGAGCGCGAACGGAGCAATAGGTCGACAAACAGTTTCCGATTTTTGATTTTAGCCTACGTATTGCGCCTCGGTGAAGCTCTGCATCGCGAACTCAAGAGCGATGGGATCACGGTCACGGCGCTCTGTCCGGGCATGTCGGACACCGGATTTGCCACCGCAGCACAACAGAAGATTACGCCCGCGTTGAAGCGGTTGATGATGCAGCCGGTGCCCGTTGTGCGCGCCGGGATCCGCGCACCGCACGCCGGGCGCATCAGTATCGTGCCGGGTTTGGAGAATAAGTAATTCGCGAAAAGGGATTTAGTCACGGTGGGAGTCTGGGGCGGCCTCATGCGTTTATCTGACGATGTAAAGCAGTGACTCTTTTAGGCATCGAAGTGGTACAGTTGATATCGCAAAAATGGATCTTTCTTAATGGACCGCACTAAAATAAATCTACTAGTATGCACGACATAATTACGACCCTTTTTACCAGATCTTGGTTGT
>JAFAHS010000535.1 GCA_019237115.1 Deltaproteobacteria bacterium | reverse complement strand
TTCGATGAGACTGGGGAGGACCATCTCGCTTGAAAGTGCCTGTGAGGCTTTGGCTACAGTCTCGACATCCAACTGCCCGACTGGCGGGCCGATCGTGGTGGAAGCGGCAAGAGTTCGTCCCTCGCGCAGGCGCGGGTAGCGTTCGTCGAGTTGTTTTACTTTTCCGTGCGCTCCCCAACGGTCGTAGCAGTTCCGCGCATTGCGAAGATGAGCGTAGCCAGACGTTTCGAGACCGCGCGCCAGATAGTACTGCGCCGCAAGTTCGTGGGCTAAACCCTCGTTTTGAACGAAGCCGTTGTCGCGCGCCGAATGGATAGCCTCTTCGTACAGACGCAGAGCATCGGCGTCTCGCTTTTCGATCCGGGCGATCTCAGCCAATACCAGCGCGTGCTTGTCGCCGAAAGTCGGGAGGTAGTTCTCGGCCCACTCCCGCAATTGTTCCCGATGCGCTTCCAGGAGTTCCCGCCACGATTGTTGCTCCTCGGCCGCTGCCGTCTCGTAAAGCGCCGATACCGTTAGCGCGGCATAGTAGAAGTAGTCCAGCACCGCCATCTGGCCGACTGAGGCCTCAAGCAACTGCTTCGCTTTGCCGGCGGCTTCCAGCGCCTCGGCATAGTCGCCTGACAGGAATCGCGCCTTCAGTTTGAAGATCCAGTACCAGCCGACCAGGATGGGCATCCGTTCGGCCGTGAGCCGGGCCTCGAACGCCGCCTCGTCGAATTGCGAGTCGCTGAAGGTGGAGAAGGTTGCAGCCCGCCCCTGCATCGTTGCGATGAAGCGTTGCTGGATCACAATAATGTCCGCGATGTCGGCGAATTTGGCTCTCCGGGTGAAGTCCAGGGCGACCTCCGTCTCACGCCACACCGCGTCGAGTGGATCGTTCCGCAGGAGCAGGTAAACGATCGGTTCATATAGACTTGTGCAGGCGAAGTATAAATCCCCGGTCTCGATCGCGACGCTGAAGGCTTTCCTGGTGAGATCGATCGCGGCAGTGATCGGCCGAGTCCAGACGGCAACCATCCCAAGCGCGAAGTAAGCGTTCGTTAGGTGTTCGATAAACCCGTGCTTCTCTGCCAGGTCGCAAGAAAGCTTGGCGAAACGATAAGCGTCACGGTACCGGTGAAAAAAGCTGCAAAGCATATTACCCAAAGAGGAATAGCACATGATGCAAGCGTTGCTCGTACCATGCTCCAGGCTGATCTTTACCATGCGGCAGACCTGCAGCGACCATAATCGGAAGTCAGTAAAGTAGGCGGGGCCAGTCAGGACCGAGAACACCCGCATTGCGGCCTGCAGTTCGGGATCCGTCAGCAGCGGAAGGTCGATGAGGCTCTCGATCGGGCGGGCACCGAGAGCTTGCCAGACGATCTCGAATTCAGCGTCGGCCTGCCCCTGGGTGGGGTGGGCCGGCATGTCGAAGCCAAACCCGCGCAAACATGTGAGCGCGGTGGCCACCGCCTGCGGGTCGTCCGACTTCATGATATGGAACTGGACCTTCAGACGATAGACAGCGGCCTTGTTGACTCTTGTCGCTGCGCGTGGCAATAACTCCGCAATTATTTGCACGGCTTTTTCGGAGTTGCCGGACAGAAGCTCGCATTCTGCACGTTCCAGACACAGGCTGAACTTTAACTCGTGATGGCAGCTCCAGTCCTCTTCGTCCAACAACGCCATACCGTCCGCAAAATATCCACGCGCTGACGTATACGCTGTCGATGCTTTGGCCTTTTGCCCTGCTCTCAGGTCGATTGAGGCCACACGCACCTTTTCGTCGTGATCAATCAGCAGTGCGGCGCCCCGATTCAGTTGGTTAGCGACATCGAACAGATGTTCGGCCAGGCGGTCCGCTGTTAAGCTCGCCAGTAGCTCCCGACCGACCCGAAGGTGTATTTCGGCGCGCTCGCCTTCGGGAATGAGCGCGTAGGCCGCCTCCTGAATCCGATCGTGGAGGAAGGCATAAGATCGATCCAAACGAAGAATCAGCCCAGTTCGGATGGCGTCGCCCAAGGGGGCGTGGATCTCCTCTTCGGATTTCCTGAAACCCAGACCAAGTAGCGTGATGTCGGCTACGCTCCCAAGACAGGCGAGTTGCTGAAGAGCGGTCTGCGTATGGAGCGGCAGTCGCCTCAGCTTCCCCAGCATGAGACCGACTACATTGTCGGAGTACTCCTTGCTGCGAATCCGATCCAAGTCCCAGGTCCAGGCTCCCGCTTCATGGCCGAACCGGAGCAGGCCTTCGTCAACCAGGGCGGTGAGGAACTGGATCGCGAAGAACGGATTTCCGCCGGTCTTCTTGTGGACTAACAGCGCCAGAGGTCCAGCCGAGCTCGGCTCGCAGCGCAGGGCGTCGGCGATGAGCCGCCCAACGTCATCGAGCCCGAGCGGCGCCAGCGCGATTTCCTGCACCCTTGCTCCAGCGTCGCGGATCGCGCCCAGCGTCCGCATTAGCGGATGAGACGAACTGACTTCGTTATCGCGATAGGCTCCTATTAGGAGCACGTGCCGCATATCCGGATTGGTAATCAGGTGTTCCAGAAGTTCTAGAGTTGCGGTGTCCAGCCATTGCAGATCGTCGAGGAATAACGCAAGCGGATGGTCGGCGGTCGCGAAAGCACCAAGAAACCTGCCGAACACTGATTGGAAACGGTTCC
>JAFAHS010000491.1 GCA_019237115.1 Deltaproteobacteria bacterium | reverse complement strand
GTAGCAGGAGGCACCAGGCTGGAACTCGGCCAATTGATCGATGAGGCCGTGCCGCGTCTGCAGCAAAACGATCTTCGGGGCAAACCTCTACTGAAGCGCTGGCTGCATCAGCGGCGAGGTGTCGGCACCACATCCTTCTTTCTTTATTAGAAGCTCCACCCGTGGAGCATTCAGACCTGACGAGCGCCGGTTAGGGCCGGTCCACCTTTCGATCCCAATCATCGCGACCCTCATTGACTATATGGACAACCGTATAGTATCTTTCCACCACCTTTAAGACGTGGATCAGGTGCCCCCGATGACTGCCAGAGACGAACTGAATCAGTTCCGTTCAGAGGTCGCGAACTTCATAGAGAGAGAATTGCCCGATTCGCTCAGAAACGTGTCGACGATCCGTAGCGCCTTCGAAGAAGACGGGGGTGCCGATCGTACCGAGCCGTCGCTGAAGGAAGCCCGGGCGCGGTGGCGCAACGCACTGCGCGCCAGGGGCTGGCTCGCGCCTGCATGGCCGGTGAAGTACGGCGGCGGGGGTCTGAGCCCGGCGCATCAGTTCGTTCTGATCGACGAGTTCATAAACCACGACGCGCCGAGGTTCTTCGACATGGGGCTCGGGATGATCGGGCCGACCATCATCTCGCACGGCAAAGAAGAGCAAAAGCAGCGCATGCTCCCGCCGATACTGTCGGGAGAACACGAATGGTGTGAGCTGTTCAGCGAGCCTGCCGCGGGATCGGACCTGGCCGGACTCCAGTGCCGTGCGGCGAAAGACGGTGACGAATACGTAGTAAACGGCCAGAAGATCTGGACCACGTTGGCAAACCGGGCCAACTGGGGATTGCTCATGGCGCGTACCAATCCCGAGGCGCCGCGCCACCTCGGGATCAGCATGCTGCGCGTGAACATGCGCGCACCGGGCGTTACGGTGCGCCGCATCCAGAACCTGACCGACCACGAATTCAACGAAGTCTTCTTCGAAGACGTCCGCGTTCCGGCCAACGACGTGATCGGAGAGGAGGGACGCGGATTTTACTACCTGATGAGCCTGCTGGACACTGAGCGCTCCGCCGTCTCGCAGGTCGCGAGCATCGAACGCACCCTCGAATCGCTGCTTCAGCTTGCGCAATCTCCGGAGCTCCCTCCGCTCTCGAGGGCGGCACGAATGGAGCTCGCGAGCCGGGCGATCGAGGTGGAAGTCCTGCGCGGTCTCTCGCAGGGAGTCGCGGAGTTGCAGTTCGCCGGCAAGCCGCCGGCGCATCAAGCATCGGTTCTGAAGCTCTATCATACCGAACTGGCTCAGCGCATCGCTGCGACCGGAATGAAGATGATCGAAACGCACGGACTTTTGTTCCGAGGTGATAGGCACGCGCCGCTCGATGGAATGATCGCGCAGCAATACCTCTACGCGAGCACCCTCACGCTGCAGGTTGGAACCTCGGAGATCCAGCGCAACATCATCGCGACGCGCGGCCTTGGATTGCCGCGCGGCTAACCGCCTCGGAGCAAGGGTCTCAAAACGATGGATATCGGATTAAACGAAGAACAAGAACTGCTTAAGGAAGCCGCCCGTGGATTCCTCGAAAAGGAATGTCCCGAGGAGCATGTGCGTGCAATGGAAGCCGATGAAAGGGGTTACAGTCCGGACCTGTGGCGAAAAATCGCCGGCCTCGGATGGCACGGGCTGATGATCGCGCCCAAGTTCGGAGGGTCCGGATTGTCCTTCTACGATTTGTGTATCGTGGTCGAAGAGGCGGGGCGGTCGTTGCTGCCCGGACCATTCATTCCCAACCAGGTCGTGGTCGGGTTGTTGCTCGATGCGGGCTCGCGATTCCAGCAGGAGAGATATCTTCCCGCGATCGCGAGAGGCTCACAGATACACACCTACGCCTTTACCGAGAGCACGGGCCGCTGGAGTGCCGATGATGTGGCGCTGGAACCGCAGCATACCAGCAACGGTATTGTACTAAATGGATCCAAGCTTTTCGTTCCCGATGCGCCTGCGGCCGATGTGATCTGGGTAATTGCGCGACGCGGGAAAGGCTTCCTTGCCGCAGCCGTACCGCGCACTGCGCAGGGCGTCCGCATCGCACCGCTCAAGACCATGAGCGGAGAAAAGCTCGCTGAACTTGCTCTCGAGAATGTCCAGGTCGCCAGCGATGAGCTCATGGAAATTCCCAGCCTCGAAGGGTTCTCCAATCGCGCGATGCTTCTCGAATGCGCGTACCTGGTCGGTCTGGTCCAGAAGGATTTCGAGATTACCGTAGAATACGCCAAACAGCGGGTAGCGTTTGGGCGTCCGATCGGCGCGTTCCAGGCCATCCAGCACAAGGCGGCAGACATGGTGACCGACCTGGACGGGATGAGATTCATCACCTACCGTGCCGCGGCAGCGATAAGCGAGCGAGACCGGTCCGCGAACCTGAAAGTTGCGATGGCCAAGGCCTGGTGTGGTGAGGCAAGCCGGCGGGTGGTCGCTCACGGGCAACAAATCCACGGCGCGATCGGGTTCACCAAAGAATACCCGATTCAGCTTTACTTCCGCCGCCAGAAGCACGGTGAGCTGTTCTGGGGTGACGCCGACTTTCATCGCGAACGGGTGGCGCAAATGTTGAGCATCTGAAGTGGCGACCGAGCTTGAAAAGACCGATCTCCGAAGGGCGCGAAGCGAGCGCTCGTCGAAGCGCCTGCTGGAAGCCGCCACCCAGCTAATCGCCGACCAGGGATACAGCGCGACATCGATTGCGCAGATCGCGCAAAAGGCCGGCTACAGTCACGGTCTGGTAAGCCAACGCTTCGGATCAAAGAGCGACCTGATCCGGATGCTCGCGCGCGAATTCCAGAGCTACTTCGCGACCGACAGGCTTGAGCCCGCGCTCAAGGAGAGAAGCGGCCTGGATGCATTGATCGTAGTGATCGAGACCTATCTCGACGCAGTCGCTGGCAGCGGAACACTGGGCCGGGCCTACTACGAGCTGTTCGGCGAATCCATCGTGTTGGTCCCGGAGATCCACGAGACCTTTGTGCAGGCAGATCGTAACTTTCGCGATTTGCTCACAAAGACGGTTCGAGCGGCCATCGATGCGGGCGAGATTCCAGCAGAAGTCAACGTCCACGCACTTGCGAGCGTGGTGCTTTCGATTGTGCGTGGCACGTCCATGCAATGGCTGCTCGACGGCGCCTCGCTCGACCTGACCGCAATCAAAGGGGAGGTCCGCCGGCTCTTCGAACGTGCTTTTGCGGGTTCGGAAAAGCGCCCGCGATCGCTCAGGCTCTCCAAGACTAACCGATGACCCATGCAGGTCTGGAATGACTAGTGAAGTTCTCGGAGGCGTGCGGGTTCTCGACTTCACGACCATCGTCTCGGGACCGTACTGCACTCGAATGCTCGCCGATCTCGGTGCGGAGGTTATCAAGATCGAACCCCCGGAGGGTGATTTCATCCGGCTGCAGCCTCCGCTTCGTGACAACAAGAGCGCCTACTTCGCGAGCCTGAACTGCGGGAAGAAAAGCGTCGCGATCGATTTTCGCCAACCGGAAGGACTCGCTTTGGTCCGCGAACTTGCCGCCAAGTGCGACGTCATCGTCGAGAATTTTCGTCCTGGCGTGATGCGGCGGCTGGGGCTCGATTACGATGTTCTCGTGCTAAACCACCCGCGGCTCGTGTACTGCTCGATTTCAGGCTTTGGTCAAACCGGTCCGTGGGCCAAACGCAGCGCTTACGCTCCGATGCTCCACGCGGCGAGCGGCTTCGACCTGGTAAATCTTTCCTATCAGGAGGGACTGGAACGCCCGCTGACGGCCGGAATCATGATTGGCGATATCCTCGGCGGGACACACGCGTTCGGCGCGATCCAAACCGCGCTGCTCTCTCGCGAGAAGAGCGGGCGGGGTGACTATGTCGACCTCTCGATGCTGGACGCTCTTTTGGGGATGCCAACCTACGAGTTTCAGGAGGCGCAGTTTCCCCAGTCGAAACAGCCCAAGGGATTTCGACCAACTCGTGCAAAAGACGGCTTCATAATGATCGCGGCGGTGAAACCCAACAACTTCGAAGCGTTGTGGCGGGCGATCGGACGTCCGGACCTGATAAGTGATCCTCGCTTCACAACCACAAGGGGGCGTGCCGAAAATTCATCGGCGGTCGCGACGCTGTTGGATCAATGGGCAGCGACTAAAACGACCGCCGAATGCGAGGCGATACTTACCGAGGGCAACGTACCCTGCTCTGGTTACAGCACGCTCCGGGAAGCGCTCAACCAGCCACACCTTGAGCAGCGCGGCAGCTACGAAGTGATCAACGATGGTGCCGGTTTGCTGAAGGTCCCGAATCCTCCCTTCAAGTTGCGAACCGCCAGTGCTCGAGCGCGAGGCCGCGTGCCGTCTCTCGGCGCCGACAATGCCGAAGTCCTGGCAAGTGTCCTCGGCTATTCAAGCGAGCGTATTGCTGCTCTTGAGGCGCGCAAGATCCTGTGTCGCGAGTAGGAATGGAAAAGGGCCGGCCGGCCCAGACGGGGTGAGATTTTCGCGTGCGGAATAACTCGCGATCCTTCCGGGCGGGCCGGGGAAGTCGCTCGCCTGGATTCTCAAGCGGATGCTTCAGAGTCCGGGCACCTGTCCGCGCAGTATCGCAAGCCGGCAGGGCGGCCAGCCGAAATGCGCACGGAACCCTTAGAGCTCGAGCGTCTCGCGAGTTTGTACGACCGAGGCGACCTCGTGACCCATCGTGCGAATCGTCGCTGCCGCGCGTTCCACGATTTGTGAATTTGATAGCTGACCTTCGCGGGTGTACTGGTGGTCCTCCAGACCAACTCGGACGTGTCCCCCAAGGCTTGCTATCAGCGGCACCATGGGCAGGTTGTCTCCCCCCAAGGTCGCGGCAAACCATATGCATCGGACATCTTTGATCATCTCGAGGTACGCCTCGAGACTTTTGAGCGTGGGCGGCATGCCGAAGCATTGTTCACCCGCGCCGAGATAGAATTTGAGGATCAAGGGCTCCGACAGCAAGCCTTGATCGAGAAAGACGAAGGCCGCGCGCAAAAATCCCGGCTCGAAGATTTGCAGGCTGGGACGCAAGCCGAGTTCGCGCGACGTCTCCAGGAAATACCGGCAGGTCTCGTAGCTGTTTTGATACACGAACTTGGCCCCGCGGACTTTCTTCGATCGGCGATCGTAAGAAGCAAGGTTCACAGAACCGATGTCGGCTGCGCCCAGATCAGGCCGGGTGGCCGGATCCCTGGCGAGCTCAACGAAATGGCTGAAGCGCTGGGCCGCGGTGCCTTCGAAAGGAAATGTCGGCCATAAAAGGGCCCCGCACGACGCCCGCGTGCGCCGATACACTTCAGCATAGTAAGGAACGTCCTGCACCCAGCGACCGCTCTCAGGGTCGCGGACGTGGAAATGAATCAGGGCTGCCCCTGCTTTCGCAGACGCGATTGCATCGTCGGCGATCTCCCGGGGTGTGTACGGAATGTTCGGATTGAGTTCGCGCGGCGCGTTACCGTTGATGGCGGCTTCAATTATTATCGATCTGCCCATGGTTTGCCCTCGGCTTGAAAGGGTTTCCTAGTGGAACTCGAAGGCCTGCAAAAGTCCAGCGA
>JAFAHS010000420.1 GCA_019237115.1 Deltaproteobacteria bacterium | reverse complement strand
GCAGCAGGACCCTGGAGGTGCCGATTGAGTCGGCCAGGACATTCAGGAGCGCCTGAGTCTCTTCGTCAACTTGGTGCAAGTCCTCGAAAACCAGCATCACCGGCTGATTGAGGCTTTCAAGCAAAAGTATCCGCTTGATCGCATCCTGAATCCTGCGTCGGCGAATTTGAGGATCCATCTGCACAAGCGGATCGTTCCCTTCGACTAGGCCCAACAGCCCGAACAGGTAGGAGCGGGAATCCTCGAGCGCGGGATCGAGCGTCAGGATCCTCGCGTTGACCTTCTCCCGGCGAGTGCGCTGGTCATCCTGCGCGGCGATCCGAAAATACCCGCGCAGCAGTTCGATTACCGGCAGATAGGCCGTTGCTTTGCCGTGCGAGACCGAGAATGCTTCCAGCACCATCCAACCCGACTGGATCCCAGCCTTGAATTCATGGAAACAGCCGCGACTTGCCGACTCCGGGCTCCGCGACGACCCCGACAACTTGTCCACGCCCCGCCTTCGCCAGTTCCGCCGCCTGCTTCATCGCGTCAATCTCTCGCTGGCGGCCCACGAACTTGGTGTAGCCTCTGGTGGCCGAGCGTTGAAACCGGGTACGCAAGGGCCCGAGCCCGGTCACTTCATAGACATTGACCGGCTCGCTTACGCCCTTGACCCGTGCCGGACCCAGGGCCTTGAGCACGAAGTATCCCTCGGCCATCTTGCACATGGCATCGCTGACCATGATTGAGCCCGGCGCCCCGAGCGCCTGTAGGCGAGAAGCCAGACTGGTCGAGTGTCCGATTGGTAAATACTCGGTGTGTCCCTCACCGGTTGTGATTGTGCGAACGACAACCTCACCGGTGTTAACGCCGACCCGAATCGACAGCGGCGCCCGTCCTTGCCGGCGCAGCTGGTCGGAGTAATGCCTGAGCTCCTCCTGCATTCGCAGCGCAGCGTAAAGCGCACGCTGCGGGTGGGCCTCGTGCGCGACCGGTGCGCCAAACAGGGCGAAGATACCGTCGCCAGTGGATTGCGCAACGTGACCGCCGTAGCTCTGCACCGCCTGCATCATCAGCTTGAGCGCCGGGTCGACGATGGCGCGGGCCTCTTCGGGGTCGAGGTCCTCGATTAGCTCCATCGAGCCCTTGATGTCGGCGAACAGTGCGGTAACCGTCTTGCGCTCGCCCTCAAGATTTTCAGGTGGAGACGTTTCCGCAATCCGAATCTGAGGCTCGTTTGACTTCCTGGCTGCGGCTGATTGGGATGTTCCCAGCGCCGCGCCACACTCGCCGCAGAACTTCTCGCGTGACTCGTTCGATGCGCCACATCGCGGACACTTCGGGGGGAGTGCCTCGCCGCATTCGGCACAGAATTTTCGCCCTTCGCGGTTGTCAGTTCCGCACTTCGAGCAGCGCATTAATCGCCCCTTATCAGCCCAGTCACTCCGGCGACAAAGATCGCGCTAAGAATCCAGCCCGCGATAATTTGTGCCCATAGATAGTACAGTACGACCGAACCCCGGAGATTCAGTGTCTGGCCAAAGACTCTGCAACGACCTGCTGCATCCGCGTCGGGCCACCAGTAGTGCTCATGGTGCAAGTTCACGAACGGCAGGAAGACGTCGAGTGAATATAAAAGCGGGTACAGGCGCTCATAGCGGCGATCTCCTGCTGCCAGGGCATTGTCCGGATAAGTCGGACGCATCACCGCGGCTGCCTTGGCCGCTCGGACTATCAACCAGCCGATCACGACCATCGCGAGCGACCACATGATCGTGAGCATCGGGCGATGCCCGTAGCCGATGGTGTTTTTCAGGAAAGCTCCCCAGATGCGACCTGGAATTCCGTATCGAGAGTAGCGCAGGTCCTCGGCCGCGATCCGTACCTGCGTTGCGCCTACGTCGTCGCCGCCAGCAGCAAGTACTTGCGCCAGTTGACGATAGGGTTGCGGATGAAAGGTCGGTTGCAGCGCCAACCATCGCAGCCGCGAACCAGCGTCGCGTGGACTGTCGAGTGGCGCCTCAATTCCGAATTGTTGATAGGTCAAGCCGTCGATGAAGAGCTGGCCCGGCACTGGCCAGCTGCGCGGTTCGTCAATCAGTACCGTCATCCGGGCACCAGTCAATTCCAAACTCGCGCCGTTAGGGAGATCAACGTTGCGCCACGTAAAAGCGCCGCCAACTGATAGTCCAGGCGCATACAGTCCATGGCGCTCCTTTGATTTACCTGAGAACTTGGCCTGGTCGACGAGGAAGTTTGCCCGTACACGGGTATTGGCAAAGTTAACGGCGCCGTTGGCTTCGAATCCGCTCGGGCCCACAACACCGTAGACAATTGGTCCAAGGACCACCCAGCCGAAGCTGGCACCGCCTCCATCGAGTGCGACGTTGCCGGGATTAAAGAACCTGCCTCCGCTGCAGTTGAGATCGCCAACCGAGCTGTGTGCCTCGTTCAAGAGCACCGCGCCATTCGATTCGAAACCGCAACATAACTCCACATCGCCACGCGACTCGATCTGCAACAAAAAGAGTGCTGTCTTGAACGCAGGATCACCGAAAGAGAAGCGAGGCTTCTCGGAATAGTGGAAATGCCCGCCCGAGAACCGAAAGAATTTAGCCTTGGCTTGAGTGAGGTTAACTACTCCGGAAGCGGAGAACTGGCCACCCGAGAGAGCGTCAGAGCCGAAGTTCACTACTTCGTGCGAGGTCAGGAACACAGCAAGGATTTCCCCGGTATAACTTCCCTCTAGGCTGAGGGAGGGAACATCTGTCGCCGACAGGTTGATGACATCCGGAATTGAGCACCTTACGAGGCGGACTCCGAAAGGTACCCTTACACCCGACAAGTCGAGAGACCCGGTAACCCGCGCGCCGAGCACGCAGAGGCCTTTTGGATCAACCAGTGGCGCGGCCGTGCGATCGGTCGCAAGCCATCGGATCAACGAAGCTCGAAGGTCGCGTCCAAGATCCCATTCTTCTGCGTGCGCGGGATCGTTTGAGGAATCGGCGGGATTGGTACTGGTCGCCGCAACCGCGCACTCGCCGCGATCGATATTGCCGGCCTGCGCGAACACCAGCATCGCACGCTCCGCCCGCGAAAGGTTCGGGAACTTTGCGGCTGCCAGCCTCAAAAGCTTAACCTGGGAGGTTGGTCCCTCGCCGGCGAAGCATCGTGAAGCCGTCGCGAACAGACTCAATGTCATCAAGGCGGCTAAAAAGCCTCTGCGAAGGGTGGAGTTCTGTTCTCTGATGGATCCCCCTCCTCGACCTTACTCATTCCGGATCAGGCCCGTCACCCCTGCAACGAAAATCGCGCTCAGGATCCAGCCGGCGATAATCTGGACCCACAAATAGTACAGGATGAGGGATCCTTTCAGATTGATCGGAACGCCGAGTACTCGGCACGCGCCTGACGCGGTGGTATTCGGCCACCAGTAATGCTCCTGGTGAAGGTTCACGAACGGCAGGAACACATCGAGCGAGTACACCAGGGGACGCAGGGGCTCATACTCCTTTTCGGATTCGCGTGGCGCGTTCTCGGGCCAGGTTCGGCGCATGATGCCGGCACTCCCGCCAATCGAAACGACCAACCAGCCGAAGATTACGACGGCCACCGACCACATAATCGTGAGCATCGGGCGATGGCCGTAGCCGATGGTTTTTTTGAGAAACGCTCCCCAGATACGCCCGAGCAGGCCGAGGCGTGCGTACCGCAGGTCTTCGGCGGCGATTCGCACCCGTATCGCGCCGGCATCGTCGCCGCTTTCCGCCAACACCTTCGCCAATTGTTTATATGGCTGTGGATTGAACCCGGGTTGGAGCGCAAGCCAACGCACCCGCGCATCGGCGCTCAGCGGATTCCCAAGGTAGTCGTACGAGAATCCGTCGAGCGTCAGTTTTCCCGGTTTTGGCCAGCCTTGTTCGTCGTCGAACAAGGTGTGGACTGTTGAGCCGCCCAAGAAGAGCTCTCCGCCGTTTCGCAACGCGATGCTTCTTACAAAGAGCGAACCCTTGATAGGCGTGCTCACGATATAAAGCCCGTGTCTAGTACCTGGGTCTCCCTCAAAAGAGACCTTGTCCGCATAGAGCCCCCCCGCGATCTGGTCATCAATGAACTGAACGGCCCCGTCAAACTGGGCGGGCAGCTGCTTTTCAACCGTGAAACTGAGCATTACATCGCCACCGATGACGTCAGAGGCCGCATTCAGCGCGACATTTTTTGGGTTGATGAACCGGGAGCCGAAGAGAGTGAAGTCGCCTCCGATTGATGAATTATCAATTTCGACGGCTCCGTCAGCTTCAAAACCGTGAGTGAGGTCGACGAATCCGCGGACCTTCGCGTAGGCCATCCGTACTGCGAGGTTCCAACTGTTGAGTTCCTCCAAGTACGGGAGGGGTGCATGAAGAAAGTGAGCCCCCGCCAGGTATATCGACCCGTCGATCTTCGCACCGTCGAGGTCAAGAGGCCCACTTGAACGCACCCCGTTCATCCAAATGACGCCAGAGGTAATTTCTGGGGCGTAGATCTCACCGGTTTCGCTGCCACTCAACACAACCCACCGCAACTGTGCGCCCGTCAGCGAAACCCGACCCAAAATCGAGCTGTTGATCAGCGAGATCCCAAATGGTGGCGCCACCAGATCCAACGTGAGTCCACCTGGAATCCGTGCAGCCAGCACCTGGACTCCACTCGGCCCCACCAATTGCA
>JAFAHS010000350.1 GCA_019237115.1 Deltaproteobacteria bacterium | reverse complement strand
GGCATTCCTCCCAACGCAACCCAGGCACGCTCGATGTCTGCGAAGAAATGAAGTAGTCTGGCGGAGTACTCAGACGCCGCGACAGCCGGCACGTACCCGATGAGGTCCAGGTTGATGAATGTCGCATTGGGGGTTTCCGTGTATGTCCCAGCCAGTGCAGTGTCGCCGCCGCGAACGAACCGGAACTCCATCGGGCCCACCAATAGGAAATCGCTCGAACTCTGGAGACGAGCCATGACCGCTTCAAGGCCCTTCCAGGCCTTGCTGAGCCCGGCGTCGTCGAGAGCCGGAAGTTCGACAAAATAGGACATGAAAATGACACGGGACGCCTTGGTCAGCCACAAGTCAGAGTAGTGGCCCACGGGCGCGGCACCACATCCACCGTGACCGAGGTGACGACTCCCAGCGCACCGACGGAGACGCGTGCGAACTGTAAGGGCGACCAACCATCCACTGCCGGCGTCTGTGTGTTGATGGTCTTCACCTGGCCATCCGGGCCAACGATGCTGAACGCCGAGACCGTTTCCGCGAAGATCGGCGCGTTAATTGTCGCGCCGTGCACGTCGATCGCCGTCATCCCGCCAAGGCTGAAGAAACCGCCGGCGGTAACAGTCTTGAGCATCCAGTTATTCGCGGTCAGGAACGCGTCCAACTCGTCCTCGCGGACGCCGGTATTCACCGTGACAGTACCTTCCGATGGATGCAGTTCGATGGACTCATTGCCGCCGGGGCCTAAGTCCTTATAACAGGAGAGGTCGATGAGCCAGCGGTTGGGACTTACGGTCGTGCGATTGTCGGCGGCGACCAACGGCGGCTGCGCATGCCGCTGACCGGAAACGCGCACCGTCGCACCTGCCTGCACAGCTTGGCGGATGATGTCTTGGAGTGCAGCGAGGCTCGTCGGAGAGAAGTAGTATTCACCATCGATCGTCATCGTATGAACGATGTTCTGAGACCAGTTCTTCCAAGGCAGAGGCCCGACACTGAAGTCCAAGGTGGTCCCCGTGACTTCGTAAGCAGCCACCCTGCCATTGTTAGCCGGCTGCACCAAAGGTGCCCCTCGATTACTTGTGCCTAGAACCGCGGAAACGTAGGGCGCCACCCCGCTCGCATCCGCCGGGACTCCGATCGATGAAAGTGGAGGACTCACCTTGTACAGGCCGTTGTCGAAGTTACCGCTATTCCAAGCGGAAGTATGCCAACTTCCCTTCGAATCAGACCATTGAACCGCAAAGCTCATAGCAAAAATGCCATTGTTAAGGCAACCAATCCGCTCGACTTGTCTCATGGGAATCTCTCCAGCGATGAAAGTAGGTTGTGAAATGGAAACGTCCGCGCTGCGTCGTTATAATTATGATGTGCTAGGCTTGCTAATATCGGACTGTGAATCTGCACTGATTCAACATCAATTGGAAACGCTAGGGTAGATATTTTATTTGTTAGGTTCTAGTTAGAGCCTGCGGCGAAATGGGTCGCTCGTGCAATTTGCCGGACCGGGATTTTCGAATTTGCGAAAATTTACCGCGCAGCGGTTACAGATGTTAGCCCAGGGCTTCAGCTCTGATCTTTATACACAAGTCCATATCAGCAGCGAAGCTGCCCTACCGCGAAGCGGTTAGAGACCGTAGCCCAGGCCTTCCAGGCCTGGGTTTTTGCCACAAGGAACTCGCCCTCATAGGGCGACACTTTTCGTCGACCAGAGTGAAAAACACCCGCGTGCGGGTTGTAGGTGCTGAAAGGGCGCCCGAATGCGATGGTCTTTCGACATGGATCGCAAGGTATTGATTTTCACCCGTTCCCGTCGGTCGCCCCTTCAGGGCGGATTTCGATGGAGCTTTCCCAGGCCTGAAGGCCTGGGCTATGGTCTCTAACCGCTTCGCGGTAAATCCGACAGACACCTAGGCTAAGATCTGTAACCGCTACGCGGTAAAAACCCGACAGACACCCAGCCAGGCTATCCTCTAACTCGGCTTCGCCACTGTTTGCCGGCTAACAAGAAATTTTCTACTCTGCCAGCCGGAAGACGCCCGAGCGTTTCTGCGCCAAACGCCCGAGCGTTTCTCGACCCCCCAGACACTAAGATGGAATTGCTTCCGATGGTCCCAACTTGGACTTAATTACGTCACGCAATCGA
>JAFAHS010000054.1 GCA_019237115.1 Deltaproteobacteria bacterium | reverse complement strand
GCGCGCGCGAGCAGAGGCGATGGAATTTCGAGACCAAGCGCCTTGGCGGTCGTCAAGTTGATGATCAATTGAAGTTTCGTGACTTGTTGAACTGGCAAATCACCGGGCTTCTCGCCCTTTAGAATACGCCCCGTATAGATACCGAGTGAGCGTTGGGTATTTGCAACGGGGGCACCATAGCACATTAGCGCGCCGGCCGCTGCTTGTTCGAGCCAGGCGTATATTGCGGGCATCGCGTGGCGAGCCGCCAGCGTGACAAGTTGAGCGGTGCGACTGATGTAGAACGCTTCACCGCCGACGACCAGCGCTTCGGTTCGTTGCTGAACCATCGTGGCGAACGCCGCATCCATTTCGCTCGGAGTGCTCGCATTCAGGACTAGTAGTTTTAGGCCAAGAACGCGCGCTGCCTCCTGCACTTGTTTCGCTTCAGAGTTCGCAAAAACAGGGTTGGCCGGATTGACAAGAAGTGCGATGGAACCAGCAGTCGGCACCAGTTCGCGTAGCAGTTCAACGCGCTTCGCGGCTACGGCAGTTTGCAGCATCCCTATGCCGGTGGCGTTCTTACCAGGATGGCTAAGAGATGCGACGAGGCCTATCGCGACCGGATCACTTCCGATGTTGAAGACGATCGGAATCGTCTGCGTAGCTGCTTTGGCCGCAAGTGCCGAAGTGGAGCCACTCGGTATCACGATCACGGAGACCTGTCGCCGAACCAGATCGCCAATAAATTCTGGAAGCAGATCATAACGTCCGACTAGCCATCGATATTCAATCGCAACGTTATGGCCCTCTACAAAGCCGGTTTCGGCAAGACCTCGTCGGAATTCGGCAAGAACTTCGCCCGAATCCTCTGCCGTTCTGGCGCTGAGATATCCTATCACCGGAAGCGGCGCTCGCTCCGCCCGTGGCGCCGCTGGCCACGCTGCTGCCGCGCCACCAAGTAGCGCGATGAACTCGCGCCGTCTCATGTTGAGCATGGCGCTTAGTTCCCTTCTATGGGCGCGCCCTAAGCCGCGTCACCCGCTGGCCTTCAGGCTGGAACGTAGACCGACAGAAACATGATTACGAGGACCAGGACCGAGTAAAACGTGACTTCCGCAATGTTGAGACCCTGACCCCGCCGCTGCTGTACAGCTTGCTCGTTCATGGTCGACCTCCTTCGGTCGTAAATAGACCGATCACCGCACGATCAGCGTGCCACCGAACGGCTGGGCAGGTCCTTGGGGAAAACCTGAAATGTTCTGAATCCGGTTGAGGCGCGCCGGCTCATGTAAAGGATAGCACGCCAAGGAAGAGACTGCTGCACTGCGGGATTTCGACCCGGTGTTTGTCCGCTTTGGGTCATAAGCAGACAAAGCGTCCTGCTTGGACTTTGTCCGCTTTACCCCCAAAAGCGGACAAAGAGCGACGCAACTAGCATGTCCGCTTTGTGCCAAAAGCGGACATTTGCATTGCAGCAGATTTATTCGATTACCTCGTCTGCGCGCGCGAGTAGACGGCTCGCGCGATCAGTGAAAAACGGAAAATCCCTCGGCCGGGGGTTCAATCCCTTCCGAGGGCTTTCTTTTTTTGGAGGTCTTGGTCGAGTCTTTTACCAGAGCTTGTAGTTCATTCCGACCCGGAAGACGTGATTATATGGGCAAGGCAAAGGCCCATCGGTGTTTTTCAACTCCGAAGATCAGTAGCTCGATAACGAGTCGCGGTACCAATCACTCAGAGGGTAGCCGTGGTAATAGCCGGGTCGCTCCGACGACTGATAGCCTTGTTGGGGGCGCGCCGATTGCGCCCGCTTCGCCTTCGCCAGAGCGGGGGGAACGATCACCATCGCAAGAACGGCGACAGCAACTAACGTCTTCATTACTTACGTCCTCCTGCTGGGCCCGCGCGCGCCGGTCCGTGAGTTCCGCATTAGCGCATCGGACCTGACCAGGTGTAGCCGGTCCCGTATGGCGTGGCCGAAAATGGATTGGGGCGGCACCAGCCGCCTTCCGACCCTATCGTCGCCCAGCATTGATCGAACGACGTATAGCCGCAGTTCTCGCTGCCGTGCCTAGGGTGGACCGCGCACCAGCTTCTGCTGGCCCCCGCCGCCTGGCTCCCTTGCGCGCTCGACCGGCGCTTGGCGTCAGCGTCGGTGAGTAGCAAAGCCATCATTGCGATACTGAGCAAAACAAGACCGATCTCGCGCATGGTGTCCGTCTTTTCGTGCGGCCAGGCGACCAGGCTATCTTACGTAAGACACCCACGAAAACACCCCGTCTGCGGAACCGGTTTCCCAAGCCCCATGCGGAACCTCTCACGTCGGAAATTCTAAGCCCCCCAGGGGGGTCGAGGCGGATTGAGGTGATTGAGGCGATCGAGACGATCGAGGCGATCGCGATGATCGTGCAAACACGCGATCGACGCCAGCCGAGGCGCCCACCACCCGCCACCACGGGGATGTGAGAGCATTCCCATTGCCGAGGAGTGCTCTTTCGCCATTAACGCTGATATGCTAAGGGCCTAACTCAAGGCGATCAGGTTGAGCAGGAAATCGGCAGCGACGCGAGCGATGCCGCGATGCTTGGTCCCGCTACAACGGCGCAGCGTGATTGTGGACTTCGACGCGTGACATTTCACCTCGGCTTCTCGCCTTTCCGGTGAGTGGAATGACGACGACTTCGACGTGCTTACCCGACGCCGTTGTGGTCGGGGGCATTGTGGCTGTACGTGAGCGACTCCTATACACTCACCCTTGCTGCTTCCCCATGCTTTTTCGATTTAGCTAAGCAATCGTCACGGGTGACCCCCCGTGACACACGAAACCCAGCCTAGCCCCGGCCTCGCTGTCGGGGCTT
>JAFAHS010000046.1 GCA_019237115.1 Deltaproteobacteria bacterium | reverse complement strand
ATTCGTTCGTGGGATTGCTGAGCCCAAGAATCACCGCCAAGAACTAGGCGGCGAGCTCTTTGCGGGCCGCGCGAAAAGTTTCTACCGCTGGTCGATGAGAATGAACGGACGGGGTTCCGGTCCGATGTAATCGCCGCTTGGGCGGATCAGTTTGTTGTCGGAGCGCTGCTCCATCACGTGAGCTGACCAACCGGTTACCCGCGATAACACGAAGAGCGGAGTAAACAAGTGTGTCGGAAAACCCATGAAGTGGTAGGAAGAAGCTGAGTAGAAGTCAGCGTTGGCGAAAAGCCCTTTCTTCTCTTTCATGACTTTCTCGATCTCTTCCGAAATTGCGAACAGATAGCCGTCACCCTCCACTGCTGAAGGCGCCAATTTGCGCGCACATTCCTTGATAACCGCATTGCGCGGGTCAGAATGGCGATAGACAGCGTGACCCAGCCCAGCAGCCGCGTGGCTTTTTCGTTTGTCGCGTTCTTGAATTGGCCCAGCTCCGGCAAGATCAATTTTATCGCCGGATCGCGCATGGCGCCGATCCGCACAAGCCAATCGGGCAATTCCCTGGTTGGCACTCTCTTAGCAGCGGCGCCCAAGCGGTCTTTTAGCACCTTGGCGATATCGCGCATTGACATAAAATCGCCGGCGGTGGCGAGGAAACGTTCTCCTTTAGCCGCCGGGTCCGTCATTGCGCGAAGATGGATATCAGCAACATAACGCACATCAACCACCCCGAAATAAAGCTTCGGGCAACCCGGCATCGTCCGTGCGCGCTGTACCGTCCAAACAGGCCGGCCTCCGCGCCGACCAACAACGACTCAACAGACCGGACCTGCGGATCCTCGTAAATTGAACGGCCGTCGTCGGGCCCTATTCGCCGGACGTTGCCGCCCGTACGGGTTCGCTCTCGTTTGGATCGAAGGAATGGTGCATGTGACGGATGCGCCATTCTCCCTCTTCTCTCTCAAAAACGTACGTGGTCCGGACGCCTGGAACCGGTCGGGACAAATAGCGGTGGGTCGCAGTCACGCAGGCCATGTCACCCGCCACGAATACCCGGACGTTCTCGCGCCGCAGGCCAACGATCGCACCCGTCTTGAAGAAGGCTGCGATCTTGACTTCATGATCCTCATAAGAGGCCGAGTCGCAGCCGCTATGATTGTCGAAGAAGACGAGCCCACCATCGCGTACATGCAGCGTTCGAAATGCGGCTAGGTCCCGTTCGAGGAATGCGCGCTCATAACGGTCGATGATCGCCTTGAAGGGCTCCTTTTGGTGCGGAGAGGTCAATTCCATCGTGAGACCTTGGGTTGGTCCACGCGTGACGGGATGGCCTCAGGCTGTCAAGTCCCGCGCTGTGCCGTTCTTACGATGCCGGCGATAGGAATACCAAACAGGAGGACATTTTACCACGGCAAAAGCAGGACGAAGAAATTCGTGCCGATCCTATTCGACCATGAAGACGAGCAATTCATCCCGGAGCCGGTCCGAGGCCACACTTACCAGGTTCTGAATTCGGAGGATAGCTACGCCAAATTGTACGCGTTCCTTAGCGGCCAAGCGGGTGTCACGCCCGGCGAATTGGGATCGCTCATGACACTGGCGCGGAAACAAGTAGAGCCTCTAAGGTTTGACACAGTCGAGCGGCGCACAATCCACAACCTGCCTCATTTCGCGGTGGAATTTGTTGAAGTTGACGGAACCCGAAGAAGTTAAACCATGCCGACGGCGCACGCGGCAGGAGGTCCAACAGCTCGTCAGTGAGTTTGTAAGAAGCGGCCTGCCGCGAGGCGAGTTTTAGAGAGAATTTGGTTATTGAAACGTGCGCTAGACGGGCTCTAGCACAGCCCAATAGATTCGGGTCGCATCCGCCTCGGTGACTTCGCGCGGATTGGGATCGATGAGGCGGTGGATCGCCACGGCATCGCGAGCCATCGAGGCGATGGCGTCGCTGGGAACCGCGACCCGGCGAAGCTGCGCACGTAGGCCGATTGCATCCGCAACCGCGTCGAGCCGGCCCGCGAAGGCCGCGCCATCGACCGCTCCCCAGCCGAGCGCGAGGGCCAGCGCCGCAAAATCCTCCGCGCACGCTGGCGAATTGTGTCGCATCATTTCCCCTGCGAAACAGCCGGTGATGACGCCATGGGGAATGTGAAACCGTCCTCCCAGGGGCAGAGCTAGCGCGTGCACGGCGCAGCACGAGGAGTTGGCAAACGCCATGCCCGCCAGATGCGATCCGATGGCCATGTCATCGCGCGCCGCGGTGTTCCCCGGCTCGCAGCAGACCACTTCCAGCGAGCGCCCGATGCGCCGCGCCGCTTCCAGGGCCAGTCCACGCGCCAGCGGCGTGGCCACCCGGGCGATGAAAGCCTCAATGGTATGCACGAGCGCGTCCATGCCCGCGGACGCCGTGACCTGGGCGGGCAGGCCATCCGTAAGCGTCGGGTCCACTATGGCGGTGTCCGCGAGGATGCAGGGATCCACAACGCCCACTTTGTTCCCCGTGGCCGGGTCGGTAAGGAGGGCGACGAACGTCGCCTCCGAACCCGTCCCCGCCGTGGTCGGAATCAGCACAGTGGGCAGTCCCCGTCCACCCGCCTTGCCAATGCCGACAAACTCGCGCGCCGCTTTGCCATGTCGGACACACAGCGATGCCACCTTCGCGGCATCCATCACGCTGCCGCCGCCGAGCGCGATCACCGCCTCCGCTCCGCTGGCTTTGATGCGGACCGCGATCGCATCCACCACTTCGATTGGCGGCTCCGGCGGAACCTCGGCGAACGTCTCCGCGCGCAACGGCAGGGCGACCTGCCGCAGCAAACCCGCGCCCGCCACCCCGGCATCGCTTACGACGAAGACGCGGCTCCAGCCATTGGTCTGGCATACCGCCGCGAGGGACTGACTAGCTCCGCGTCCGGTGATTACCCGGCGCGGGAGATGATTCTCGAAGGAGGACAAGGGGGAGTGCATTTGTTGCTGGGATTCTAGTTCTTAGGTAAGCGTCTTTCCATCCCCACTATTCGTCGCCGATCTCGTTTGGTTGACTGCTGGTACGAGTTGCAGAAGTACGTACATGCTTCCGGGCTCGCTCAGCGACGTGCCGAAGGGCAAGGCAATAATTTCGTTGTCGCTGAATTGCATGGGCTCCTACTAATGTGTTGTGGCAATCTTATGGTAGTCGAAACTCCTTCTTGGGGAGAACCTGAATTTTGCCTCAACCATGGGGTGGCGACATCGTTATACTATTCTGATCCCGACCGGAACCTGGTTGAGCTGCAGGTAGATAATTTCGGCAACTGGGATGCGTCGACTGAGTTCATGCGCACATCCGAGGATTTCCGTCAGAACCCGGCCGGAGGATTTTTCGACCCAGACCGTGTTCTTGCGGCCTATAAGGCCGGTGTGACGTTTGAGCAGCTACAAAAGGACACATACGCGGGAAAATACCCCCCATCGAAACCGCCGAACGAGCATATCCTTGCGCGCCAGTGACAGCTTGCTCGCGTCGCTGCACATCTTTCTCACTTTGCTGCTCGTCAAAGGTCCAACGTTTTGCTTGGGTCATTTGCAGCTCCCCCATCGCCTAAAGTCATCGTCAACGATCTCAGCTCTCTTTTCGGGCCGTCAGTGCCCTCTTCCTTACAAACACTCCGTCTATGAGTTCCCCCAATATCGAAACTAACCCACCGATTTCACTGCTCGGCAGTTCTCTTTTGGTACGAGCTAATGAAGGCCGCACGCTGCGTGCGTTTGGCCACGCAATAGTCGTGCTACTCGACGGCAAACAAACCAACGGCAAGTTCACGGCCTTTCTCAACATGACTCCACCGGGCTGCGGGCCGGGGCTACATTACCACGACCGCGAAGACGAATGGTTTTATATCATTGAAGGCCGGGTTAGTTTTTTTATGAACGGTACCTGGACCGACTTGTTCCCCGGCGATTGCGTTTATTCCCCCCGTGGCTCGGTCCACGGCTTCAAAAATAATACGGATCAGCCAATCCGCGTGTTTATCAATATCGCTCCCGCGGGATTTGAAGATTTCTTCGCCGAAGCAGCCGAGGAGTGGGCGAAACCGGAGCGCGACATGAGCCGCATAACGACCATTGCGGAGAAATACGGGCTCCATGACGCGTGAGGCTGCGGCTCACAGAGCGCCAAAAATAGTAGCCGCACCATCAAACCACAGTGAGAAAGGCAGGTTTTCACAACTGCCTTTTTTGTTTCCTGAAACCGGAACATTGGCAGCAATCATCCGACGCGATAAGGGATTGCCTTTCTGAGTGGCTTGCTGATAGCCTTCTGGCTGGTTTGTGTTTGTGGATCATTGGTTTTCCGTTTGTCCAATCGCGCCACCTCTTCGCATGGGGTGGCGCATTTGTTTTCCCGTGAACTCGCGATACGCTTTCTCTCCATCTTCCACGGGCGATCGTGTAATACGACACTCTGTTAAATCAGTGTTAACCTCGCTGATTCCTCGAGGGAAGCGCTTGTAATGTTCATCGAGCAGCGTCCGTTGTGGCCGTTTCCCCTCCTGCTTTCTATAGGTGCACCGAGACCGCCTAAAGCCACACTGCCATTTAGTGTCTGGCTGCACCAGATGCGGTTCGAAACCCACGGGCGACCTCCGGCGCAAAAGTAACCGTCTACGGCTTAAACGGCCATAGAGCGAGTTTCGTAATATGTTTATCTCTAGGAGCTTATGAACATGCGGTATAGAAATCACGCAGCTGCTCGCGCTTCATAATATAACGTCTTCGTTTGGGTGGTTAGATCCTCACTCGATTCAGTTTTAGGGCATTCGAAATCACTGACAGTGAACTGAATGCCATCGCCGCAGAATCGATTCGGTCGTTTAATTCTCGGGCGCAGGCGATCGGAACAATCGCGCCGAATTGAGAATAAAGGCCAGTTCCGACCCCACGTGGATCAATGCAGCGATGATCGGTGCGAGGAGTCCGAAGAAGGCCAACCCAATACCGAGCGTGTCGACCGTAATCGTGCCCCAAAAGTTAAACATGATCACGCTATAGCATCTTTTGGCGATATCGAACACGTCGACCAGTCGCGAGAGATCGCTCGTCATGAGCGTAATATCAGCGGTTTCCAGCGCTACATCCGTTCCGCCTCCCATCGCTATGCCCACGGTTGCTTCTGCCTGAGCCGGAGCGTCGTTGATGCCATCGCCAACCATCGCGACTTTGTTGCCCTTTCGAAGAAGTTCCCGAACCTTCTCGAGCTTTTCTTCAGGCAATAGATCCCCGATTGCCTCGTGGACTCCCAGCCGATCGCCGATGGCCGATGCAGCGTCGCTGCTGTCGCCGGTCAAGAGCAAGATACGATAGCCTTTTCGCTTCAGTTCGCCAACGGCTTGAATTGCTTCGTTCCGAAGCTGGTCAGCGACCGTCAGCACTCCCAATAGCGTCAGATCGCGTCCTACATAGACTAGCGTTTCACCCGGCTCGATGTCATTTTCCAATGGTCCGGACTCATTTCCAACGAAAGGAATTCCGTTTTCCTCGAGTAGCGTTCGCGTTCCGACCACGATCTTGTTTCCGTTATCGAGACAGATCAGCCCCTTGCCAGGGTTATACCGAAGATCCGAGTATTCACGTAGGGGTAGGTTGGCCGCTCGGGCCTTCCGGATGATGGCTTCGCCAAGTGGATGCTCGGAATGTTGTTCGGCAATAGCCGCGTTTTGTAGAACG
>JAFAHS010000055.1 GCA_019237115.1 Deltaproteobacteria bacterium | reverse complement strand
CAACTGAATTTGGGACCGTCGCCGTTTTGCCAGCGTCGCCGTGCGGCGGACTTGATGGTCTGGGTGGCAACCCCTCGCTCGGCAGAAATCTTGAGCAAGGCTTCGACCTCGGCTGCATATTGCGGGTTCGCGAGCATGGTGAAGTTGTACGGGAAAAGCACCGAGTCGAAGCCGAAGCGCTCCAGGCTGCGGCGATGCATCGCCGCCACCTGGGAACCATGGCCCGTCACCCCGATAAACCGAACCAGTCCCTGCTCACGCCCTTCCACCAATGCCTCCAGCGCACCGCGCGAACCAAGCGCCGTCGTCCACTCGCGCTCATCGACCAGGTTGTGAAGCTGAATGAGGTCGATATTGTCGACCCGCAGCCGCTCGAGCGATCGATGGAGACTTGCGCGTGCACCCTCATAGGTCCGATCGCCGGTCTTGGTCGCGAGAAAAAAGTGCTTGCGATGCTCGCGCATCCACGGTCCGATTCTCAGCTCGGAATCGCCATACGCTGCGGCCGTATCGATATGATTGATTCCGTTTTCCAGGAGGATCTCGAGAACGCGATCCGCTCTGTCCTGCTTCATCCCGCCGAGAGCGGCAGCGCCGAAAATTACCCGGGTACTTTGATGACCGGTTTTACCGAACGGAGTGGTCGCGATCATGACTTCACCTTTTGAGCTGGAATCGTTCGATTATACTGTAGCTCGATTATACTGTGGCCGGGCTCGCCGCTCAGCTTGTTCCAACGTCCTCCTCGGCGCCCGGTAACCTCGTTTCCCGGCGCGTTCGTCTCACCAAACGTCATCATTACCCTACCAAAATTGCGCTTTGATCGGTCCATTTCTCCGCGCAAACCACGCATTTGTATGGCCGAGACCGCTCCAACCGGACTCACAATATCGAGCGGTCATCATTGCTATTTCGTCGCCTTTTCCTGAGTATCCACCCTGGATGCTCGGCATGTCTTGACGCCGGGCCCCAGACCAACAGAGTTTCCTATTCGAATTGTGCCGCTACAAGCGTGGATAACGCTGCTTCTATTGGTGGCGATGTTTGCGGTCCTGGTCTCGGACCGCCTGCCGACCTGGCTGGTTTTCATCGGCACTCTGACGGTCATGATGACGCTGAGGCTGGCGCCCGAGCAGGCCCTCCTGAAGGGTTTTGCCAATGTCGGAGTGCTGACAGTGGCGGCGCTGTTCCCGGTGGCGGCCGGAATGTACTCCACGGGCGCGATCTCACTGCTGTCTCACCGCCTGATTGGGCAGCCCAAAAGCGCCCGCAGCGCAAATCTGAGGATCCTGCCCTCGATCGCAATCGCGAGCGCCTTTGTCAACAACACACCGATGGTTGCGATGATGATTCCCGTGGTGCGCGATCTGAAACGGCAAACCGGTCTGAACGCCCCAACCTTGTTTATGGGACTCAGCTTTGCCTCGATCCTGGGCGGGAATATGACCCTCATCGGCGGGGCGGTGAACTTGATCGTTGCGGGAATGATCGTGGACGCGATCAACTCGGGCCAGCTGCACGGCATGAGCCCGGTCGCGATCTTTGAGCTCGCGTGGGTGGGAGTACCCGCTGCAGTAGTTGGGCTTCTGTATTTGATTTTTATCGCTCCGCGTCTGCTGCCGGAGGCGAAAGAGCGCGCCCCCTCGAGTCCGACCGGTCGGGCGTATTTGAGCGAGTTCAGGGTAGAGGCCAATTCGAACCTCGACGGAAAAACCTTGGACGCGGCCGGCTTCGCGTCCTCCTCGGTCGGCTTTCGGTTGTTCTCGATTCAACGCAACGGAGCCAAAGTTACACCTGGTCCGCAACAGCAGCTCCGGGGCGGCGATGTACTGGCGTTCACAGCATCCGCGGAGGCGTTACCAGTACTATGGACCACGATTGGCCTCGTCCCGGTCCTTGGAACGGCGATGCAAAGCGAACGACATCAGCATCAGCTCGTCGAGGTGGTAGTTTCGGCTAACGCTGCGGCGGTTGGGCGCCGCCTTTCTGAGTTGCCGCTTCCCGACAGTCCCTACCAGATGATGCTGGTCGGCATATCACGCAACGGCCAAGTACCCGGACAGTCGTTTCTCGATCTTCGCGTGGAAGCGGGAGATGCGGGGGTTCTGGAAGTAGATGATTCCTTCTTTTATGAGAACCGTCGCGAAATCGACTTCACGATTACCAAGCCGCTCGAGGGCTACCTGGTGAAGCGGGTGGATCGCGCCGTCCTGGCCACTTTCATCACCGCGCTCATGGTAGCAATGGGTGCGTCGGGCGTATCAAGCATGCTAAACGCAGCGCTTCTGGCAGGCTTGGCCATGCTCCTGACAGGCTGCCTTACCAGCGAGCAAGCCTGGCGCAGCCTTCAGTGGAACACACTGGTAGTCCTGGGAGCGGCGCTGGGCCTGGAATCGGCCGTGACCGGAAGTGGCCTGTCCGAAGCGGTCGGGAAACTATGCGCGGCTTTGGCCGGAAACAGTCCAAGAATTGCGCTAGGGGTCGTTTTCGGAGTCACCATCCTCCTGACCAACATAATCAGCAACGGGGCTACCGCCGCCTTCATGTTTCCGGTCGCGTTGTCGATGTCGGAGAAACTGGGCACGAACTTTAAGCCGCTCGCCATGATCGTCATGGTTGCCGCCTCTTGCGCGTTCATCAATCCGGCCGGATTCCAGACCAACCTCATGGTGCAGAAAGACGGCGGATACGGATTCGGAGACTTTGCCCGGGTGGGAATTCCGCTTACTGCGATTGTCGGAGTGGTGGTGGTTCTGCTGGCCCCCATTGTATACGGTCTTTGATCCGACCTCGCAGGCGAGGATTCCAACTCCTTCTTTTTCTGTGCGAAAACCCGGCATGCCGCGAGCCTGGCGGCGCGCTTGCTCCCAGGTTAAATGGAGTTGATCGGCATCGGCGCCGTGTCTCCTCAAAGAGACACGGACGGCGCGACTTCGCCTCGCCAATTAACCGCGAGCTTGCGAGCACGGTGGCTGCGCTCCCCCCTTTCTGGCGTGTTCGGCGGCCCGGGGGTCATCGTTTCCGCGGCGCGAGACACAACCGGCAACGCCCAATTGCTTCCACGTGCGCGAGGCACATCTAGAATTGTCTTGAGGTTATCGCGCTGATCTACTGCGAAGTCGGCAAACCCAGCGCGGCGCGAATTTTCGGCTTGAGAATCCGCACCAGGTCGGCATCCCAGCACACATAATTGTCAGGAACGTCAAGCACGACCACCTTGGATGCGTGTTCCGGACCGAACTGCTTGTGAATGTGCCGATGATGCGCATCCTCCATGACGCAGATAATGTCGGCCTCCTCGAGCAGCTCCTGGGTTACCTTGTTTTTTGCCCAGCGTTCGGTCCCGGCCGAAGCAACCCACATGGGAGCGCACATCTCCGCCAGCACCATCGCCGCGGTCGGGCTGCGATCCAGATTCCCGGAACAAACCATTAGAACTTTCTTCATAACCTCAGGCCATGCTCGCTATCTGAGATCCTCCGGCAGGCCCGCGCCCATAAGATCGACGAAATTGTCGCGATAGAACCGGCGGGTCTCCAGGTCAGATGAATCCGCCATCGACGCGCCGAACCGTTTGAGCGGATTGCGGCCACCCTCGACGTGCGGATAGTCGGAGGAAAACATGCAGATTTCAGCTCCCGAGTTGGCGATGATCCAGCCGGTGTCCTCGGCCGGATAGGGTGTGACTCGTACCTGGCGGCGCACGAATTCGCTCGGTTTGAGCGAAAGCTTCTGGAGGCGCTCCTCATTTTTGAAAAACGCGCCGTGCGCCGTATCGAGCGAACGCATCCACCCGGGCAGCCACGAGGCGCCCTGCTCGATCACGCCAAACTTGAGCCGCGGAAATCGATCCAGCACGCGGTCGAAAATGAGCGCGGCGAGGGTCTGCATCGGCGGATTTGGAATTGCCATGTAATCGATCGAGCGGAAATTACCGTCACCGCCATGAAAGTCCGGCACCGGCGGCAAACCGTTCTTGAAATAGTCGGGGGAGAGGAGCTGCCCGCCTCCTCCTACGTGAAACAGAATCGGTAGTCCCGCTTCCTGCGCGGTGGACCAGAGCGGATCGAACCCGATATGGCTTGGCGAATGTCCCTTGGGGCATCGCGAGGGAATCAGCAAACCCCTTGCGCCCAACTCGATCGCATCGCGCGCAACCGCCTGGGCACCGTCAAAATCCGCCAGCGGCACATAGCAGGTCGCCAGCAGGCGCCGGTCGACCGAACAGAAATCAACCATCGCACGGTTGAACGCCCGCGCCACTGCATGGGTCAGCCCCGGGTCATCCCGATACTCCAGGTCCATCAGACCCAGAAACCAGGTCGTGAAGACCAGCTGGCTGGAAAACCCGAGCTGGTCGAGCGCGGCCGGCCGATCCTCGCGCCGCCAGGAACCCAGCGCATCGTAGTTCTTGCGCAGCATGATCTGTTCCGCACCTTCGGCCCGCCAACCAGGGTCGTCGTGCCGCCGGCGCAGCGAATTCATCGAGTCGCGGAGCAGATTGGTCGGCCCGCCGAACCACTTCCGCACATCCACCCGGTCTCGATAGGCCGCCTCGAGGTGCCCGGCCAGAAAGTCGGGCGCCTCCATGATGTGGGAGTCTGCGTCGTGAATGCTCTGTCCTTCTACGTAAGCCATCGTGTTGCGATCCTGCAGGTGACCATATCATTTTGCGCTCGCACGGGGCGGAAGACCGGCCGCCCGGTAGACATCGTCGATTATGCGCATATTGATGATTGCCTCGGCGCCGTCCGTCGGGAACGCACTCTGGTCGCCGCGTATGCGCGCGACGAATGCCCGGAGCTGGGCGGTGTAGCTGGCATCACCTGCAACACTCTGCTGCTGCTCTCCGGAGCTGGTTTTCAGAGTGAGCTGATTTCCCATCTGGGGCGCGACCGGGTTGAACACGTACAGTTCGCCGAGTTCACCGTGGGCGGCAAAGGTCGCGCCGATCTGGGTGTCCTGCGCCATCGAGCACGTCATCCGCCCCGTCACTCCGTCACCCAGCTCGAGCTCAACTTCCATGGCCACGTCGATGTTGGGCGGACCAATCCGGGCGGACGCTTTCACGACCCGCGGGGTCAAGCCGGAGAATTCGCGCAGCATATGCAGCGGATAGCAGCCGAGGTCCATGGTGGCGCCGCCCGCGAGATCCCAGTCGTAACGGATGTTGGTGGCCGGCAGCGGCACCGAGAAGTTTCCTTCCAGATGACGCAGGCGTCCCAGCGTCCCACCCCGGATAAGCTCGCGTACCCGCGCCGCCAGCGGGTGGTAGCGATAGTGGAACGCCTCGCCGAGGAACCGTCCGGTCTCGCGCGCCACCGCGGCCATCCGCTGCGCCTCCGCAGCATTCGATGCGATCGGCTTTTCGCAGAGCACGTGCTTTCCGGCGCGCAACGCGGCAATCGTCCATTGGCAATGATGCGAATTGGGTAGCGGATTGTAGATGACGTCGACTTCCGGATCGTCGATGACCTGCTGGTAGGTGTCGTGAACCCTTCCGATGCGGTGGGTGGCGGCAAACTCCTCGGCGCGCTTGCGATTGCGCGCCGCCACCGCGACTATTTCCGCATCCCGTACCTCCAGGGCAGGCTTGATCAGAGCATTGGGAGTGATTTGCGCGGCACCCAAGGTGCCAAAGCGGACCGGATGCTGGTCTGGCATCGTCTGTTCCCCGACTCCTGCGTGTCCAAGCTACGTGCCCGAAACTAGTCAGACTCGTCTACGGAAACAATCACTTGTAGACTCGCAACATTTGGCGGAGGCATCGGGCCCAGATCACAAGGAGGACTCCGTAAGTGGCGACTTATGATTTCGATCTTTTTACTTTCGGCGCCGGCAGCGGTGGCGTGCGGGCAAGCCGGATGGCGGCGAGCTTCGGTGCGAAAACGGCGGTCGCCGAAGAACGATACCTGGGCGGCACCTGCGTCAACGTCGGATGCATCCCCAAGAAACTGCTGGTTTACGCTTCCGAATTTGGTGAGGGATTTTCCGATGCCGCGGGCTTCGGATGGACCCTCGGCCACCGCCAACTGGACTGGAAGGCCCTGATTGCCAACAAGGATCGCGAGATTCACCGGCTCAATGGAGTCTACCGGCGGCTGCTAACCGAAGCCGGGGCGACGATAATGGAAGGGCGCGCGACCCTGGTCGACGCGCATACGGTTTCGATAAACGGCAGCCGCTACACCTCGAAATACATCTTGATTGCCACGGGAAGTTGGCCGGTGGTACCCGACGTCCCCGGCTCGAACCACGCCATAACTTCCAACGAGGCATTTTTTCTGGAGAAGCGGCCCGAGCGCGTGATCCTGGTCGGCGGCGGTTACATTGCCGTCGAGTTTGCGGGGATTTTTCACGGCATGGGCAGTCACGTGACCCTGGTGCATCGGGGTGAAAAGCTGCTGCGCGGATTCGACGAAGACTTGCGGGACACGCTCGGGAGCGAGATGCGCAAACGCGGGATCGACTTGCGCCTGAATTGCACCGTCGGGGGAATCGAAAAGACCTCCAACGGCGTGGGCGTGCACCTGGATAGCGGCGAGATGGTCAGAGCTGACCTCATCATGTATGCAACCGGCCGCGCTCCGCACACCCAGGGCCTAGGTCTGGAAAAAACCGGTGTAGTGGTCGATGGCGAGGGAGCAATCGTAGTCGATCCTTATTCGCAATCGTCGGTTCCGAACATTTATGCGATCGGTGACTGCACCAATCGCATCATGCTGACGCCGGTTGCGATCGCAGAAGGGCGCGCGGTGGCCGAAACCTTGTTCAACAATCGCCCGATGAGCGTCGACTATACCGGGGTCCCGTCGGCGGTGTTCAGCCAGCCCAATCTGGCCACCGTCGGCCTCACCGAGAGTGAAGCGCGCGAGCGGTTTGGCGACGTCGCGGTCTACAAGTCCACCTTTCGTCCGCTTAAACATACCTTGAGCGGCCGCGATGAAATGACTTTCATGAAATTGGTGGTGGACCAGAGTACCGATCGGGTAGTCGGCTGCCACATGATCGGAGCTGACGCGGGCGAGATCATCCAGGGCCTGGCAATCGCTCTCAAAAGCAATGCGACCAAGGCCCTGTTCGACGCGACCATCGGCATCCACCCGACCGCCGCCGAAGAGTTCGTAACCATGCGTGCCCCGGCTTGAAACACCAGCCCTGGCACTTGTCGTTTTTCCGACACCGTATGGCGTATGGGCGGTGTAGCGAACCCGACTTAAGGCCGCATACTTGAGGAGTTCGCGAGGGACGAGAAATGAATCTGGTACATCGATGGCTATGTCGCTCGCCCGGCTGGCGGCGCACCGTTGAGACACAGCTCTTGCCGTGGTCGCTGGCTGGGATCGATCTGGGCAACAACGTCCTGGAAATTGGCCCGGGCCCGGGGGTCACCACGGATTTGCTGCGTACCCGCGTCTCAAAGCTGACCTGTATTGAAATTGACGAAGCTCTGGCGGGCTACCTGTCGGCCCGGATGGCGGGAACCAATGTCACGGTGCGGCGCGAAGATGCGACCGCAATGGCGCTGGCGGATTGCTCTTTCGATGGAGCAGTCTGCTTCACCATGCTGCATCACGTACCGTCGCCGCATCTCCAGGATCGGCTGCTCAGCGAGGTCGCGCGCGTCCTGCGGCCCGGCGCGACCTTTGCGGGCAGCGACAGCCGCTACAGCCGCTATTTCGGTGCGCTGCACTGGTTCGACACCATGGTGGTGGTCCCCCCGGAAACATTTCCGCGCCGACTTGAGGCGGCCGGATTCAGGGATGTGCGCGTCGACCTGGCCGATCGGGCGTTTCGTTTTCGCGCGCGCCGACCTTGAATCGCTTTCGCCCCAAGCGTCACCATTCGTCGGATGGCCTCTGAGCCGTCCCCGCTTGCCCCTTCGCGCGTCGACCGTGGATCGCGCGGCGCGGCCTTTGGTTTTTTGGTCTTGGGCAACGCGCTGTGGGCCGGGACCTATGCGGCCGGCAAGCTCGCCCTCGCACAGCTCTCGTTCATCGAACTGAACGCGCTCCGCTTCACGCTTGCGACGCTGCTGTTGGCGCCCGTGTTGTGGACCGGGCGCAGCGTTGCGGCTCGGGAGCTCTCCGATCGTCATTCGCTGCGCGAACTTGCGCGCCTGGTGATTCTGGGTTTCGTCCTGAACAAGGCCTTCGAGTATGCGGGACTATCGCTTTCCACTGCGGTCGATGTGGCGTTGCTGATTGCGACCGAGTCGATTTTCACCGCCGTGCTCTCGTGGATCGTTCTCGATGAACCGGTGACCCCCTCGGGAATTGCGGCGCTCCTGGTTGGGTTGGCGGGAGGTTACCTGGTGGTAGCCCGCGGACTGGTTCCGGATCTCTCTGGTCCGGGAGGCCTCCACCGAATTGTGGGCGACCTGCTGGTGATACTCGCGCTGCTGTTCGAAGCCGGCTACACGGTCGGCGGAAAGGCATCGCTGGAGCGCATACCACCGCTGCTCCTGATCGCATTTTCCGTCGC
>JAFAHS010000310.1 GCA_019237115.1 Deltaproteobacteria bacterium | reverse complement strand
CTTCACCGCCGCGTATAAGCAACGCATCTTGCAGGAGGCTGACAGCGTGGCGGCCACGCCAGGCGGTATAGGTGCGCTTCTCCGTCGTGAGGGTTTGTATTCCTCGCACTTGGTGAGCTGGCGACGAGAACGTCGAGCCGGCGTCCTCGAGGCCCTGCAACCGCGCAAACGCGGTCCGCGATCCGAGCGCAATCCCCTAGCGGAAGAAAATCAGAAGCTGCGTCGTCAGGTGGGCCAATTGACGGAAAAACTCCGCAAAGCGGAAATCATCATCGAGGTGCAAAAAAAAGTGGCAGCGCTGTTGGGGAACCCCATTCCCGACGTGGACCCCGAGGAGAAATCTTGAGGTCCGCAGTCGGCGAACTAGCCATGGACGTGGGCACGAGCGCAGCTTGTCAAGCCCTGGTAATGCCGCGCTCATCCTACTATTGGCATCGCCGTAGGGCTACAGCCCCGCCGGAGACGGTGTCTCTGCGGCCTGTGCCAGCTCGGGCTCTTGCTCCGCCAGAACGAGAAACGGTCCTGGCCCGTCTGCATGAGGAACGCTTCCAAGATCGCTCGCCAGCTGCGGTTTATGCGACGTTGCTCGATGAAGGCGAGTATCACTGCTCGATTCGCACCATGTATCGCTTGCTCGCCGAGCACGGGGAAGTCCGCGAGCGTCGCGATCAGTTGACACATCCGCCGTACCAGAAGCCTGAGCTGTTGGCCACGGCACCGAATCAACTATGGAGTTGGGACATAACCAAGCTACTGGGGCCCGCCAAATGGACGTACTTCTACCTCTTCGTGATCCTCGATCTGTTCAGCCGCTACGTCACCGGCTGGATGGTGACGCTGCGGGAAAGCGCCGAACTGGCGAAACGACTGATCGAGGAAAGTTGCCAGAAGCAAGGCATACGTCCGGGCCAACTCACCTTGCACGCCGATCGTGGCACCTCCATGACCTCCAAGCCGGTGGCCTTTCTGCTGGCCGATCTGGGGGTGACCAAAACACACAGCCGTCCTCATGTTTCGAACGACAACCCATACTCGGAGAGCCAATTCCGCACGCTGAAGTATCGGCCGGAGTTCCCGGACCGTTTCGGATGTCTGCAAGACAGTCGTGCTTTCTGCCAAGGATTTTTTCGTTGGTATAACGGAGAGCATCGTCATTCTGGCTTGGGGTTGCTCACGCCAGCGATGGTGCACTACGGGCAAGCAGACAACGTCTTGCGGCAACGTCAAGCGGTGCTCGATGTTGCTTATCAACTTCATCCGGAGCGCTTCGTTCGAAGTGCTCCGAAGCCACCCCAACTTCCCGGCGAAGTCTGGATCAACAAGCCGGCCTCATGAAGCGCAGCTCCCAATTCGGACCGGTCCGCAAAAACCGGGATGCTGTAGGTCAAGCCAGCTGCGAATCATCGCTCCTACCGCTTCCTGACGCGAAATTTTTTGGGAAACACCTGGAATGGGCGCCAAAAACAAAAAACTCACTAAATTCCGTGAGCATCTGTCTAAGAGCCGTTGACACGCGCCGCGCCACCGGCTAAAATAGCCTCGCCCTGTTCTTGTTTCAATTTCAATATTTCGTCTCGAAGGTTTGTGCGGAGGATTCTCGTATTCTTTCCCTCAGCCCTGACTAACGACTGTGAGAAAACAATGATTTGCTTGACGGAGTCAAATGCTTGAGCAAAGTCGTTCATTGCTCTGGTCTGTCCAGAATGGTTCCTTGCGACATCGGGCCAAAAGGGAACCATCAATTGATAGGTTTTGCGCCCGTAGACGAGTACGTCGACACTTCGGATGAGGTGCGTAAAATAATCAAGTATTTCTTCGCTGCCATCCGCTTTGGTGTGGTCGCAGCAGCCATCCATGGTGACGTTGATTGCGTAGATTAGGTTTCTCATCTGATTTCCTGCCGGAAGATGCTCAAGCAGCTCGAATTTTTATAGGGTTCCGGTTGGGACTGCGCTCGCACGCTCGTAATTGACGATAACGACGCCCTTCGAGGTCCAGGGCCCAACGTAATCGGAAATATCTTCAGCCATAAGACATCGACCA
>JAFAHS010000297.1 GCA_019237115.1 Deltaproteobacteria bacterium | reverse complement strand
AGGGGTACAAACGGCACGTTTCGCCTCACTTGGTGCGAGCTCCCCAAGAACCCGTGGACCAAAGCTTGAAGCGCTTTTACGACCGCCTGCTCGGTGTGCTACGCGACCCGATTCTGCGGGCCGGCACGTGGCAAATGCTGGAGTGTGTTTCCGCTTGGGAGGGTAATTGGACGTGGGACTGTTTCCTGGCTTTCGCCTGGCAAGGGTCTGACGGAGGGCGATGGCTGGTGACGGTGAACTATGCTCCCAACCAGAGTCAATGCTATGTCCGTCTCCCATTTGCGGAACTCGCTGGCAGTCAATGGCGGTTCCAGGACCATATGACGGAAGTTGCTTACGTACGGGACGGCAACGATCTGCAATCTCGCGGATTGTATATGGACGTGCCAGCATGGAACGTTTCCGCGTTCTCGATCACCAGGAACTGAATCGACCGCCGGCGCGCCCGGGCTCACGCCGAGACCGAAGGATGCAGCCGAAGGCTACGCGATCGTGAAATTGAAAGGCGCCAGCTGACGCGGAGCACGCATCGGCGCCTGCTCTCAAGGTCTGCTCCCGCCGCCACGTCATCCGGACTCTACTGGTGCCTCGACCTGCCTCAGTGAGTCGCTGATTCCAAATCACTTTTCTGATGGCTATGCTTCGCCGATCGTGGCTGGTTTATCAGCTGCCGAACCACTTGTCGTAGATCTGCTGGTAAGTACCGTTCTCACGCAGCTCAAGCAGAGCCTGATTGACCTGCCGCCGTAATGGGCTGTCCAATTGGAACCCAAAAGCGATCGGAGCCACGTCGAATTCAGGACCAACGACTTTGACGATGCCCTTTCCCTCGTGCGCTACGTAGTAGAGAAGTACCGGAGCCTGAAAGACTATCGAATCGACCTGCCTGTTCTGGAGTGCCTCGATCATCGAGCTCGATCGATTGAACTCCTGCACCAGGACGTTGTGCGCGCGCAGGTAATCGGCGGCAACGGTATTCGCCACGGTGGCGACCCGCTTCCCGGTCAAATCATCGGGCCCACTGATAGAGCCCTGGATCTGCCTAACCGTCAGGTTGGTGGTGAGTTGCGCGGTATAGAATGCAACGAATACGACGCCGGCAAACATCCAAAAGACCGAGAACGCACGCGCGAGCCATTGATGGGGCATATCCTGCGCCTGGGAGGTCAGACCCGAGACAGCCCAATACATGGCCTCGAAGATGCCGGGAATGTACTTCCGGCTCCTGATCATCCCCCCCTCGCGTCCCCTTTCCAACAACCAGACCAGGTGTGCGGGAATGAGAATGAGCACCAGTGCGATACCGAGCCACAACAACATGGTTCGCGAGAAGAGCAGTTCGAGCAGACCCTCCAGAGGGTTCTGGGTCGCAGTCTCTCCCGTATCGCGCACCATGATCTCCAAGCCCGCTTGCATTATGGGTAGCGAAAAATCAAATTCCGCGTCGCGTGCCGCGGTTATGGTGACCGGGGACCCGACGATGTCCACACTTTTTGACCGCAACGCCTCGACGAGCGACGTCACATCCGACATGAGGCGATAGTCCGTTTTCACCTTCATTTGTGTCGCGACGGCGTTCCAGAGATCGATGCCGAATCCGCTGTACGAGCCGTTCTGCTCCATCACAAACGGAGGAACTACCATGATGCCGACCTTGAGTTCCGGGATGTTGCCGCTCTGGGCTGCGCCCGGTGAGGCTGCCACGAGCGTCAACAGCAAGATCAGGGCGCCCTGGCAAAGCCGGGTTGATACTGAATTTCTATGGCCCACGACGATCGTTAGCGGCGAGAATGACACAGGAACCCCTGTGGCGAAAACGACCGCGAGAGATGCGCTGAGTGCATCGACGACAATACTTGGAGCAAGAAAACTCGACTACAGAAGACGCGACTGAAGCTCGCGTCACCGAAGGATTTCGCCCGGACCGGCTGAGTATGCGGGTAGCGAGTTTCCAGACACCGAACGGGATGCGTTCGCAAGCTTTGCCGTGGCCGACAATGCTGATTCAGTCGGCCCTCACACCCGCTTTGCTGGTGGCCGTGCCCGGCGCGGTTGGGGAGCGAGCTTGTCCCGATCGAATTGCCGAAAGGTCTCCAGCGCCGACTACGCTGCAGAGCGATTAATGGCCGCCTAGAGCAGAGACAAGATCAACCTCAAAGTGGTGCGCGAACCGTGCCGGAAAAACTACCCGGTGGGGTTCGCGCATCGACGCTTCAAACGCGCGCCGCGGCTCAGCCGTGCCTCTGGTGGTATTGCTCGTCGCGACGCTGTCGCTGGCGCTGCCGGTGTTCGGCAGTCATAAAGCGCTCGGGATGTTGCTGAAGCTGGCTGCGAACTTCCGGGTGCGCTGCGAGGTATTGATCGAGACCCGGATGCGCCGCCCGAAATTGCGGATCGTCTACCAGCTTTGGATTCTGCGCGAGCTGTTGAGCCACTTCCGGATGCTGATCAAGATAGCCGTTGTTGAAGTTCGCAACCGCTCCTGCTCCCCCGCCCATCTGCGCCGGACCATAAGCATGCCCTCCAGACCCCCAACCGCCGCCCGCTCCCTGGCCACCTCGATTCCATTGATAGCCGCCGCCTTCCGTCCTCATGAACTGCCCTGGATTGTGATTGAGCTCTTCCCGAACGCCGGGATGATTTGCGAGGAAACTCTCCAGGCCCGGGTGAGTGCTGTAGAAACTGGGGTCTTTCACGAGCTGGGGATTCGCGGCCAGTTCTTGTGCCGTCTTGGGATGGTTGTTGAGGTAAGTATTGAAGTTGTTCATCTCGGTCGGCGTGATGCCAGAATTATAAGGAGCTTGGGCCCTCGCGGGCAGTACCAGCCCACTCGCAAAGACCATTGCCAACAACACCGTCTTGACCGTTTTCATCCTCTCGGGTCCTTCCGTACCGTATCGTCAATAAGATTGCTCGAAGAGGGATTCCCTGCTGCGTAAAATCCGTTGTCGCGACTCCCTCGGCCGAGCTACCAGGCCTATTCCTCGCCGAACCGTCTTTCGAACAAAGCCTGAATCGCCGCGACCGCCTCGTCGGCATCGCTTCCTTCAGCGCGGAGCTGGAGTCTCGAACCCAGGCCCGCCCCTAAAATGATCAATTGAACAATGCTTTTGGCGCTCACCTGATTCTTGCCCAGACCGATCATGATCTGCGAGGTGAACTTGTTGGCCATCCCCGCCAGGGCCGCGGCAGCGCCCAGATTCAGCCCGAGAAGGTTTTTGACCTCGACATTTCTTTCCGCCACGTTCACCCCATGACTCGACTCCGCGTGCCGCTTAGATGGTTGCGTTCGGAATTGTGGTTGTTGGTTTTCGCTCACCGTCATTGGCCGCCTTCCGCCGCCTGGCGTGCTGCCGCAAAGTAACCATGTACGGTTTGCCGATTGTTCTGCAGATCGGTGTAGAGAGTCGAAGCCGCGGCCAGCTGGGCAGGCGTGAGTTGCTTGCAGACGCTTTGTGCGATCGCGTCCTCGTCTTGAATCACTTTTAGTTCGGCCGCCGATACATTGTTCTCGAGCGTGCTCAAAGGAGTCGCGGTGTTTATTCCGAGAATGAACTGCGTCACATTCTGCTTTGCCGTCGACAGGGCCTGTCGGTCGCTGTGCAACGAAGAGCTCTCGAATGTCGAGTGAAGGTTAGTCTTAAGTGATTTTGGTGCGGCGGCAAGACAGGCACCCAAGGCGGACGAACCGTGATGATGGTCGCCGTGACCCGAAAAGGCCTGGACGTGGCCTGCTAGTGCCAGAATTGCAACTCCCGCAACCGATGCAACGAGCGCTGAAATCTTTTTCATGTTGTTGTTCTCCTCTTCATTAAGACGAGCAAACTTCCCGAAGGTTTCGCCATCTTGGTCGCCCGTGACGCCGAAAATGAGCCCGAGGTGTATTAGTTATGTGTGGCTAAAGGTGCCCGGAGGAAAAGCAAACTTTGCCGGTTGACTCGGCGCTAACAACACCAACCTGGGTAAGTCAGGCGTAGCACCGGGTGCGCAGCCTCAGTTAACTGATTCCCGTTTGGCTGCCGATTCTCGGTGGATCCAGGCCGTCGGGTTCACCAATATTGCCATCCAGGAGTTTCCACCCATCCATGTGTGGAGGTGTTGAGGCAATGTAATAGCGATCTGCGCGCGAGGGGCTTCTCAGGCAAATCGGTCAGAGAGGTTGCCCGCTAGATGTGAGCGAGCGTCTTAGGGTTTCTCGAAATGAGGCGCGGGCTGCTCTTCCTTTTCGAGATACTGCCCTCTACGGCCCAACAAAGCTGCGCAAAAGGGAGAAACCTTTTCACTATCATCAACGTCTATCAGGCAAAGCTCTTTCAACCGGGCTCGCCCGACCTGGCGCAAGTTGCGAGCCGGCACCCAGAAATTTGAGAGTCGGTTCCAATTCCCGGGGGGCCGGTGCGGCCCGTTTTCCGGGAGTGAAGGACCATGAGGGAACGATCGACGTTTCACGGCGGAGTAGCGGGCCAAATTCCCCAAGTCTCCGAGGGTGTCGGCGGCAAACTTAATAGTCTCCTGTCCCTGGCCGGTGGCCGTCAGACGCGGACTATGATTCGCGTACTCGGTGCAATGCTGGGGATGCTTCTCATTGCGACCAGTCCACCCGTTCAAGCTCAGTCTGGGACGGGTAGCGCTGGACCTGGCCAGAGCCCGCCTGGGCTGTTTGCCGACCAGAATTCGCCGCAGAGTTTTGCCGCCAGCATCCCTCCTCACGCCGCCGCGCCGTTCCAAAGCAGACCCATCCTTTCCCTGCCGGAAATGTTTGTGCGCCAGTGGACCCCGCGGAATCAGCGGTTTGCGTTCGAAGAGTTCAAGATGAGTGAGGATAACCAGTCACAAAAGCTCACTCTCAAAGAAACCATCTTCCTGGCCCTGAAGCACAATCCCGGGCTGGCTTCGGTGGCATTGGATCCGGTCGCATCGACCGAAAGTGTCAGAGCGGCCAATGCGATCTTCGACCCGCAGCTCAGTTCGCAAATCGACGTCGCCAAGCAGGTTACGCCCGTCTCGTCGCCATTTCAGAACCCTAATAGTGTCACAAACACTCAGAAGTTCTACGATTGGAACTTCGGGATGAGTAAGGTTTTGTCTACCACCAACGGCACGCTGGGTCTGACCTTCAACAACGATAGAGAGCTCACCAACAGCTCGTTCAGCCCGGTCAACCCCGTCTACACGCCGACGATGGTGATGTCCCTCTCGCAGCCGCTACTCCAGAACTTTGGATGGCGGTTCGCGACGATTAATGTCCGCCTTGCGGAATCGGCACAGCGGGTTTCGCAGTGGAACTACGCTTCCTCGCTCAACGACTTCGTTCAGCGCATCGGCAACGACTACTGGGGTATCGTTCAGGCGCAGGAGAACCTGAAAGTCCAGCAGTCGGCGCTCGAGTTTAACAATGATTTGGTCCGCGTGAATGGCGCCAGCGTGCGAATCGGCATGATGGCGCCGGTGAACCTCAGCGAGGCCCTCTCAGCTGCGGCAACCGCACGCGCAAATGTCCAGGCTGCCGTGGCGGGCGTGGACATCGCCGAGGCCACGCTCCGTCAGGACGTGGCGTTCAACCCCGCCCGCGCAGTGCTCGCGCAACCGATCGAGCCCGCGGAGCACCCTGACACCCGCGCCGAAGAACACGAAACCGATCAGGCCGCATTCGAGAGGATGATCGATGACAGCCCTTCGCTGGCGGGGTTACGCGAATCCATTGTTGGCGCCCTGATCCAGGTCAGATACGCGGAAAATCAAACACTGCCGCAGCTCAACCTGGGTGTACAGTTTGGCATTACTTCGGAAGCCGGTAACTCGAAGTGTACCGCCACTATCACGGTGCCCAGCTTTGCCAACTGCTTTGACCCGAGCGGACCCAAGGTGACGCCCGGCCAGGACAACGCGGCTGAACTGCCCTTCAACGGTGGCTATGGGTCCGCCCTGAATGGACTTTGGAACTTTGCGTTTTATGACTACGCGGCGGTACTGGGCTTTTCCATCCCACTCGACAACGCCGCTCCGCAGGCGGCTCTTTCGCAAGCGCGCATTTCATTGGAGCAAAACCGCCTTCAGTATCAACAGGCCCTCTATCAGGCCGCATTGCAGGTCAAAGCTGGCCTTTCCAACCTCCACGCCTACCAGGAACAGGTCGAATCTACCGCTCAAGCCACTTCCTATGCTGCGGAGAGTCTTCGAGACGTCCAGGTCCAATTTCGCGTTGGTACTGCGACTACTAACCAGCTATTGCAATATCAGAGCAATCTCGTGACTGCCCAGGGTAATGAGGTTCAGTCCGACGTCGGCCTTGAAAATGCGCGCCTGGCGCTTTGGCATGCTGAGGGTACCCTGTTAGGTCATTTCAATATCAATTTCGAAATACGCGACCCGCATCAATCGCCTTGGTATTCACGTTTCTGATCTGCGAGGCTGCACCTTTTACGAGTGGACCCGCATATGGCGAGCCCTGAGCCCAAGGGTTTGCGTCGTTCCGCAGTTCGCTCAACACACCGCTGGCCTGGCGTCGTATTCCGGCCGGTGGCCGTGCTTGCGTTCGCGTGCCTACTCGGCTTGGAGCTCGGGATAGGACGCGCGCAATCGCCCCCACCCAATCCATTGGTGGTGCCGCCTCTTCCGCCGAGTCGTCCCGCGCAGCTGCCGGCGCCCGTGAGCACCGCGGTCGCGCCCAGTCCTCTAGCGATCCCATCCCTTCCCGCGGCCTATGCGACGCCGGGGCCGCGGACGTTCAATTGCACTTGCTCGGGTCCCGGAACCCCGACCCACTGGATGGGCCAGGTGACGGCTTCCAGCTACGCGGGTGCCAAACAAAGCGCGAGTGGCGCGTGCGTTGCCTACAATCAAGGTAAACCTCCGCCATACGGCTCGGCGGGAGGAATTGGTGCCGGAAATTCCTTCGGGCCGTTGCCCGGCGCCGCACAAAACGTCGGTGCTGCGAATTTTTTTCCTTTCCCCGGGGTCGCGCAGAGTTCAGGAGCCGCTAACTCTCTCGGTGGTTTACCTGGAGCCACGCAGGCGGCGGGACAGGCAAACTCATTCGGCGCGCCTCCGAATGTGCTGAGCTTCTCTAGTGCTCAGCAGCAACGCCTCTGCTCGGAATGCGTGTGCAACTAAAAGGCTCAATAGATCTTTCTTGGAGGAATCGTTCGGCCGCGGCCAACGCGACACGCACGATCCGTCTCCTCAGCACAAATCCTATAAGTCTCCCCGGCAAACCTTACCCAAATCAGCCCAAGCCGCCGATCGTAGGGCGCTCAGCTGTCGAGCTTCAGCACCTTGCGCGCGTTGTCGCGCAGAAATCGCGGCCAGACGTTGTCTTTGAAAGGCACCGACTTCATGTCGGTCATGATTCGCTCAAGCGAGAGGCCCATCGGGAAATAGCCGGCATAGATGATCTTCTCAGCGCCGCGCGTGTTCGCATAACGAATGATAGCTTCCGGATAGTGCTTGGGCGCGAAGGCGGAAGTCGAATAGTAGAGGTTGGGCCATTTCAGCATCAGCTTGATGGCAAGGTCTTCCCACGGCTCACAGCCGTGACGGGTCACGAAAACTAGTTCGGGAAAGTCGTACATCACCTGATCGATCAGGCGGACTTCCTGTGGCCACATCGGGAATCTTGGCCCCGGTACACCGGCGCACGCAAAGATAGGGACGCCCAACTCAACGCACTTGGCGTAAATGGGATACATCAACCGGTCAGCAATTCCGACCTGAGGATTGAAGCCCGCGTTAAACGCACCGAAAGCGCGCACGCCATGGGTTTCGTACTGCCGGACCATGGAGCGGATGCCGTCCATCCCGCGGTTAGGGTCCACGCTCCCGATGGGGATGAAGCGGTCCGGATGGTCCTTCAGCGCTTTAGTTCCGACTTCTCCGCCTGCGCCAATGAGACCCATCTCAATCCCGAACCGGTCCATCTCGTGCAAGGTGACCGAAATCGGGTCTTTCGATCCGTACAACTCCTTCGGCACATGCTTGAACATGTACTCGACCGGGAAATCAAACTTCGCCGAAGGGTCTTTGAGTTGTGCCCGGATAAAGTCGTAGGCTTTGAAATCCTCGGCCGGAAAACCGATCATCGTGTCGATTATCCCGATGTCGCCGGGCATTCCCATGGCTCAGGAAGCCTCCTGAAGAGCATCCCGGAAGAGATAGCAAGCACTGTCGCGGGGAATTTCTTCGCGCGGCAGAGGCGTTTCGAGTTGCGCCGCCGTTGGGCCAATTTGCGCGGCGCGGGGCTTCAACTTGTCGACGTCGAAGTTGTACAGCGCTGCGGCGTTCAGCCCCAGCACCTTTCGCCGGCGCGCCTCCGCCATGTCACCGAACGTCAAGCGCAAGGACTGAAGGGTGTAGGGGAAGGTCCCTTCATAGTGAGGATAGTCGTTACCCCACAGGACGTGATCCTCGCCGATCTCGTCGATGCCGGCCAGGTCGGCTCTGCTCGGGAAACTCGCGCCGTAGTAGCAGCTCCGCTTTGCATAAACGCTCGGCGGTTCTTTCAGGGGAGATTCCATCCCCTTGTAGTTCATTTCGCCGAGAGAGCCTGATTTCAGACTGTGGTAAGCACGGTCGCACTGCTTGAGGATCGCCGGAACCCAGTAGCAGCCGGACTCGGTCAATATATGCTTGAGCTTCGGGAATTTCTCGAACACACCACTCATAAGTAGGTGTCTGAACCCAGCCTGGCCGTAGTAGGCCACGTCCTGAATCCAGATCGATTCCGCCACAGCACCTTCACCGTAGTCTGGCAGTCCTTGTCCGGTATGCTGGTTCATGACCAGGCCATGGTCCTGGATGGCCGCAAACACCGAGTCCCAGGCCGGATGATAGAGGGGTTTGAGCCAGTAAGCGTCCGGGGGGATGAGCGGCAGAAGGACACCACCCCGCAGCCCAGACCTGGCGATGAACTCGATATCTTTGATCGCTTCGTCGAAGTCGTTGGGCAGGATGAGTCCAATGCCGGCACGCCGCACCGGATCCTCCGCACAGAAATCCTTCAGCCAGCGATTGTGGGCACGGATGCCAGCCAGGCAGCGCTGATAGTCGTCGGGTTTCGGTGGATGAGCGGTGACGATGCTCTTGCGATAGAACGGCGGCACAGTATTCGGGAACACCACCTCGCCCACCACCCCCTGGCTATCCTGGTCCCGGTTGCGGATACCGTAATCCCAATTGCGCATTTTTTTGGAGCCATAATGTTCCTGGGACGGGTTCTTGTATCCGCCACGCCATTCGTCGAATTTCTCGCGCCACTGAGGATCGAGGTACTCGCGATACTGGGCGTGACTACCGCCGGCGTGGGTGTCCGCCGTAATCAACAGATAGGGCTCTTGGGTCATGTCAGACCTCGCTTAGGGATGGAGAAAACGCTATTCAGGCGAAGCTGCGTTTCCTGAAGCCACGTCGTGGGTGAAAAGATTGAGTCCTGCCATTTCGATACGCTTTTAGCAGAACACCTTCAAAACACAACGATTTAGCATTTGAGGTGGCGGGCCTGGCGGCTCAGCGTGGCTCGAATTTCGCGCAGGTGACGGCAAGTCCAGTCGCTCCGACCAAGGGAATCACCACCGAGAGGCTGCGAGCTCATCGGTCTCCGTGGTTATCGGTGTCGGGCCTTCCCGAGGGTCGCCTCGCGGGCATGGGTGCCCGTTCGGGGGAGGCTATCGGTCGCCAGTCTCGCGAGCTGGGCCTCCGAGTGTGGTAATCGCGGTTGCAGGAATTGGCTTTCCCGGGTCCTGGTTTCGAGTTATCCCGTGCTCGACCAACCTTACGTTGCCTCCCTCGTGCAAGAGTCCACAGCGAGCAGCAATTGCCCGACAACCGCTCCATATCTAAGCCTATCTAGGTAAGACAAACTGGATTTTCTGTAGATAAACCTTCAAATAATGATGCACAGCACGACTTTAAATATTTAACGGGCGACAAGCTTACGGTTAAATCGGCTGTAATCCACCGCGCGCATACTTCGCCCGTTTGTTTTCACTCAGCCACTAGGGAGGAAGGTATGCACACCAAAGTCAGGGGTTTGGTTAGTCGGGCAGTGGCAGCCGGGATGCTTTTTGGGCTCGCCATGACGCAGACCGCGCCAGCAGGAGCCGTCGGCGCTACGGCGACACCAATAAAGCACCTTGTCGTTATCTTCGGAGAAAATCGAAGCTTCGACAACTACTTCGGCACCTATCCCAACGCCGCCAATCTTCGAGGGGAACCTCAGTTCAAGGCTGCCCCGGGTACCCCAAACGTCAATGGGCTCAATGGCCCTCTGCTAACAGTCAATCCCAACCTTCTTAACGCAGCGAATGGGACCGGCGCAGCGAATCCTTTCAGGCTCGATCGCTCTCAGAACCTCACGGCCGATCAGGATCACGACTACACGCCGGAACAGCAAGCCTTCAACTCTGGACTGATGGATTCCTTTCCAGAATTCACCGGCACCGCCGGTCCGCCGCCGGGAACCCCTCCCAGTACGGTCGAGACTACTGGTCTGGTGATGGGCTATTATGACGGCAACACGGTTACCGCGCTCTGGAACTACGCGCAGAAATTCGCCCTCAACGACAATGACTATGGAACCACTTTCGGCCCCTCGTCGCCCGGTGCCCTCAATCTCGCGTCCGGGCAGACCAACGGCATAATCAAAACGGAAAACGGACCGTCAAGTGACTGGATTGGCGATGGTAGTGGCGGTCTGACGCTGATTAGCGATGCTGACCCTATCCTTGACGTGTGTTCAACCCCTACAGGTCCCAAGGTTCAGATGGGTGGACCAAACATCGGTAACTTGCTTAACGGCGCAGGCATTACCTGGGGGTGGTTTGAGGGTGGATTCAACTTGAGTATCGTCAATCGCAACGGTTCGACTGGTTGCAGCCGTAATACCACCTCCCCGATAACCGGCGTGAACAAAAGCGACTACATACCCCATCACCAGCCGTTTCAATACTATCTCTCGACGGCCAATCCCAACCATGTGCGTCCCAGCTCCGTGAGTAGCATCGGCTCCACCGACGCGGCGAATCATCAGTACGATATCGAGGACTTCTTCGCCGCGCTTAGCGCTGGCAATCTACCAGCCGTATCCTTCCTCAAGGCCATCGGCTCCCAGGATGCGCATGCCGGCTACTCATCGCCGCTGGATGAGCAAGTGTTCGTGGTCACGGTTCTCAATACACTCCAGCAAAGCGATTTCTGGAAAAGCACGGCGGTGGTCATCCTTTATGATGACTCTGACGGCTGGTATGATCATCAAATAGGTCCAATCGTCAATCAATCCAACACAACTGCGGACGCGCTAACCGGCAGCGGCGCCTGCGGTGACGGCAGCAGCGCATTGCCGGGTGTCAACCCCGGCACCCTGCATGCTCAGGGCCGCTGCGGCTACGGTCCCCGCATGCCGCTCTTGGTTGTATCGTCCTGGGCCAAGCAGAACGTCGTCGATCATACCTTGACCGACCAGAGTTCGGTGATCCGCTTTGTCGAAGACAACTGGCTCGGCGGCCAGCGCTTGGGTGCGGGCTCGGCCGACGTGAACGCAGGCACGATCCAAAATATGTTCAATTTCAGCGCCCCGAACAATACCAAGTTGATCCTGGATCCGAGCTCCGGCCAACCTATCTGATATCTGACGATCGCCGGGTGAATCGAAGCAATCCCGCATGCGCGGCCATTAGCCGCGCATGCGGGATTTCCATGTGTGCGCGCACCGCCGCCGATACTACCAATAGTCCGAGTTCTGATGAACTTTCCCAACCTCGATCGAGTTAAGCTTTGTCTTTGACTCGAAGGGAATTTCTGCGCTTCAGCGCAACGGCGGCGCTCGCGCTGCACCTGCCAGGAGGTTGGGATGAGGATAGTCCGGTGTGCTCGCGCTACCCCAGTGGCACAGTCCGCGGCATCAGTGCTTCGCTAGGCGCGCCTCTCAATCCACCGGCCCTGGACCCGACGAAGCTCGAAGCTTTTGTCGACCCTCTGCCGGTGCCGCCCGTCGCCCGCAGTAACGGCGTCCGCTTAAGTCCGGACGGTTCTTCGCGCAAGCTGCCGTTCTACCAGATTGAGATGCGTGAAGTCTTAAGCAAGGTTCACCGCGATCTTCCTCCCACCCGTCTGTGGGGTTTTCAAGGCGTGGTGCCCGGACCAACCTTCGAGACGCGCAAGGGGGACGAGCTACTGGTCGAGTGGGTAAACCGACTGCCTGCGCGTCACTTCCTGCCGATCGATCATCGACTGCATGGCGCCGAACGCGACAAACCCGAAGTGCGCACCGTGGTCCATCTACATGGCGGCCGGACCCCACCCAGCAGTGACGGCTACCCCGAGGACTGGTATCCACCCGGCAAATCCGCGACCTACTTTTATCCCAACCGACAGGACGCCGCGACGCTGTGGTACCACGACCACGCGATGGGAATTAATCGCCTCAATATCTACGCCGGGTTGAGCGGGCTGTTCATCATTCGGGATCAGGTCGAGGACAAGCTTCACTTGCCGCGCGGTCGCTACGAGATCCCATTGGTGATTTTCGATCGCATGCTCGATGCTCACGGACAGCTGCTCTACCCCGTATCGGGCGATCCGCGGGCGCCATGGCTGGCCGATTTTTTTGGCAACGTTATGATGGTCAACGGCAGGGTGGCACCCTTCCTGGAAGTTGAACCACGCAAGTATCGCTTCCGCGTTCTCAACGGCTCGAACTCGCGCCTCTACCACCTGCAGCTGGCCAATGGCATGCCGATGATGCAAATCGGGAGCGACCAAGGTCTGCTGGCAAGTCCGGCAGAACTTCAGCGCTTGGCTATCGCGCCGGCGGAACGAGCCGACCTAGTCGTCGATTTTGCAGGTCATCAGGGTGAACGCATCGTTCTCAAGGACGACGCCGTCGATGTGATGCAATTTCGGGTGTCTCGCGTAAGAGTAGTCGACGACAGCCACCTTCCACACCTTTTGCGCTCGGTACCGCGCATCCCGGAGGCCGGCGCGGTCCGCACCCGCACCCTTACGCTCAACGAGTACAACGATCGCACCGGCCAAACCATCTTGATGCTGCTCAACGGAACCTATTGGCACCAACCAATTACCGAAAAGCCACGCATCGACTCCACGGAAATCTGGAATCTCGTCAATCTTACCGACGAGGTCCATCCGATTCATTTGCATCTGGTCCGCTTCCAGGTGCTGGATCGGCGCGTCTTTGAGCGGTTTGAATACCAGCGGACCGGCAACCTACGCTACCTGGGACCGGTCACGCCACCCGAGCAGAACGAGATGGGCTGGAAAGATACCGTGCGAGCCCAGCCTCACGCCGTCACCCGCATTATAGCGCGGTTCGAAGGCTATAAGGGCCGTTATGTGTGGCACTGCCACAATCTTGAGCACGAGGACAATGAGATGATGCGACCCTACGAAGTTATCTAGACCTAGCAGGATGCTGAAAAACTAGTTTTTGCATCCATTACTCAGTAGCTGTAGCATTACAGGAGCGACAATAGCGTGCTACTGCTTGATCCGAGGACCCCTCGAAAACCCTTTTTCAGCAACCTGCTAGGGTCTCAGAGGCTCTTTTCGCGTACCCAGCAGAAGAATGTGATGCGGTCGCGCAATATCCACACGATCAACTTGAAAAGACGTGGACCGGAGCAAATCCGCCGCAGTTGCCTCGGTGAAAACGTGGTGATGAAGGCATCGATTTCCCGCATTGTCTAATGAACGCTCTTTGAAAGCTTGGGGATCGCCAGCCCCCGGGGACCCCTTGAGAAATCATGTAGCGCCAAAATTTCGGCCAAGTGTGTCAAATCGTCTTCGCCTACCGTGTTGAGTCCGACGACCTCGACATTCCCCTGCGCTATCTCGCTGTTCCCAAAAGAGGTCGAGTGCTCGACGTCGGTTGCGGCGCTGGCTCGGTGGTGAAGTTGGCGAGCGACTTGGGTTGGGAAGCGGAAGGTGTGGATTTCGATCCGAAAGCGGTTCAGACGTGTGAGAACGATCGGAAGTGCTAACAGCCAGCGAAGCGGTGTTCCCATCTTTCCCATAGTTGTAACGCCAGGCCTGGTAAGCCAAACGGCACTTGCTTGCAATTCGTCGACGAAGCGGTTCGCGCCCGATTGATGGTCCGTCAGCGCGCGCATCAATGCGTGAGATACGTCGTATAGGCTTTGCCGATATCTTGAGGCAACGGCGTTGGAATGTGAAGTTGGCTCGATGTGTTGGGCACTAGCAAACGAGGCCATCATTGCGTCAACCCTCGTAGCCCGCATGCTAACCGCCGCGGCTCGGGGGCGAGCCCATCGACGTATTGATTCTCGATGCTTTGCCAGCACCGGCGCCACTGAGTAGAAGACTTCAATGATCGCAATTCTTTCATACGCCGGCTTGCTCGGCCTCGTCTGTCAACGGGGCTTTCGGGTCGCGGACCGAACGCGCTTCGCGGTGCAACGCGGGTCGTATCGGTCAGATCCAGCCAGTTGGGCCGTGTCGCCAAGAGCGCGCTCGCTCTCAGATTCACTGGGAGGACATTCGTCTCCCTGACTATCGCAAAGAAGAAGGATAAAGTAATTGGATGGAGACGATTCTGGTAACTGGAGGCGCCGGTTTCATCGGCGCTAACTTTGTTCGATACGCGCTGCGCTGCACGGAGGCTCGCCTAGTAGTTTTTGACAAGGTTACCTACGCCGGATCACTGCTGAATCTTGCGGAAGTCGCACAGGATTCGCGATGTGCATTTATAAGGGGCGACATCTGTGACCCGACTTCGATCAGACACGTGCTTGAAGAGTTTCGGCCGACCTCGATAGTTCACCTGGCCGCCGAGACTCATGTGGACCGTTCGATCGATGGACCGCATAATTTTCTGGACACCAACGTCGTCGGAACATGTGACCTGCTCGAAGCGGCCCTCGCCTACTATTGGGCGCTGGAAGAGAACCGGGGCTCGTTCCGGTTCCTGCACGTGTCTACCGACGAGGTGTATGGCACTCT
>JAFAHS010000400.1 GCA_019237115.1 Deltaproteobacteria bacterium | reverse complement strand
CCGGATCAACTCGATCGCGCGGTCGCCATCTTCGGCGACCGCGACTTCGTAACCCCACGCCCCCAGCGACTCCGACCAGTCCTCGTGAGTCGCCTTGTCGTCTTCCGCCACCAACACTCGCGTTCGATCAGCCATGCTTCAACGCTTATTCCGGTTCCGGCACTGGTCTCCCCGGCAGGGGTAATTGAGGTGCCACCTTTAAAATCGACTCTACCACCAGGCACAACGTGTGATCATCAAATACTTTGCGTAAGTTTCCAGGTTCACCCGCAATCAAGGCTCTGTGCCTGGAGGGATGTCGACATGAAAACGCAGGTGCCTTCGCATCCTCCTGTCGCGCGCGTATCGGGTGGTAGAGATGCAGGAGGATGAAACGCATGATGCGACTAGCAATTTTCCTGGATCATCTTTGCTCGAGTTTGACCTACCAAACCTGCTTCGCGCGAATCTGTTCAAACGAAATCCATAGGGTAGATCGCGAGCGAGAGTTTTCGGGCGCTCGACTAGGGCAGCTCTTCTTCAAGGCTGACCGTCAGTAACGTCAGTGGTAACCCGCGATCTTCTTGTTGGTAGTCCGGGGACCACCGCAAGATCGGAATCGGAAACTCTGCGCGAAGAAAGAAGCTCTCGGTGCAACTCGATGAAAGGCGGAACTGAGATCAATGAGCGTTTGATTCGGCCGCGCTCTCCCGGCTCAACGTGTTCATCAGCTCCAGCAACGCCTGGAACGATACCGGCTTTACCAGGTGATGGTCGAATCCGGCCCGTTTGCTTTCGTCGCGGTCTTTGGTTTGCCCCCATCCCGTCAGGGCGACCACGACTGGTTGGCGTATCGAGCGGTTACGTCGAATGGCACGACAAACCTGGTAGCCGTTCATCTTCGGTAGACCGATATCCAGCAGCACGATCTGTGGACCGAATCGATCGATTGCTCTCAAAGCCGCCAGGCCATCTCCTGCGCACTGAACCTGGTTACCGTTCAGCTCCAGTAGCGATGCCATGCTATCGGCTGCGTCTTCATTGTCGTCCACGACCAGGATGCGGCGTGGCGGGAGGCGAAATTCAGGTTGGTGTTTGCTCGCCGTGTCAATGTCGGCGTGAACGGCCTGTGTCATTTCACTGGTCAGCGGCAGCTTGACCACGAATTCAGCTCCCCAGCCGAGGCCCTTGCTGCGCGCCTCGACTCTTCCTTTGTGCATCTCAACCAGTCGCTTGACCAGCGCCAGCCCAATTCCCAGTCCAGCATCCGTCCGAAACGTGCTTGGATGCAGCTGGGAAAACATCTCGAAGGCTTCGTCGAGCCGATGCGGCGGAATGCCAATACCGGTGTCACGCACGGAAACCACCGCGGCATTCGCTTCACGCATTGCCGTGACCGTGACCTCTCCACCGCGTCTGGTAAATTTGCAGGCATTGTTAAGCAGGTTTTGAAACACTTGCACAAGTCGAACAGGATCAGCCTCCAGATAGATAGGTTCGCGCGAAAAATCGCGACTGAGCTGCAGTCCGGATTGGTGAAGCAGCGGCCGACAGGCCTCAATCGACTGTTCGACGATCGATTTCAGATCAACCAGTTCGGTGCGCAGTTCGAGCTTGTCGCGGGTGATGCGGCTGACGTCGAGCAGGTCATCTACCAATCTGACTATCTGGGAGATCTGTCGCTCGATCGACGCCTGGGCTTTTGCGGTCACAGACTCGTTTTTGCCAAAGCGCCTCATCAGCTCCAGCGAGTTCGCGATTGGCGCCAGGGGATTGCGCAGCTCGTGCGCGAGAATGGAAAGGAACTGACTTTTGCGCCGGCCATCTCGGCTCAGCGCGTCGCGGCTTCGCTCCAGTTCCAGTCTGCCCTGTACCCGAGCGGAAATCTCCTGGAAGTAACAAACCACTCCATAGTGGCCGTCGGGCAGAAGGGTGCGATCGATCCGCCACTCGTACCACTCGGTCTGATTACGATCGAGCCGGTGCGCGGAACTTTCAGGATTTTCGTAAGACTCGCCGGTCTCCAGAGTATAGCGGAAACGTCGGATCACCTCGTCGGCGAAATCGCGCGGCCACATGATCCGTTGGACTTCAGCGAAGTCGCGACCGATGAGATCCGGAATCTGGCCAAATGCGGGGCGAGCAACCGGGTTGACCAGTCGGATCCGCAAATCCGAATCAACCAGGATAATTCCAACCGGTGCTCGGTCAACCACAACCTCGAACTGAGCGTTGCGATAGCTCGCTTGTTGCGCGGCGCTGCGGCGCATCTCCACCATCTTGAGATGCGCCTCGACGCGTGCGACTAGCTCCCGCGCGCTGAATGGCTTTACCAGATAGTCATCCGCTCCTGAATCCATTCCCTCCACACGGCTCTCCTCGCCCGCGCGTGCCGAGAGCAGGATTACCGGTGTTTCCCGCAACGCCGGATCCGAACGAATCTTGCGCAATAAACCGAAGCCATCCAGCCGCGGCATCATGACATCAGCCAGAATCAAGTCCGGCTTGCATTCCCCGGCGAGGCGGAGCGCGGCTTCCCCGTCACGAACAGTTTCAACCCTGTACCTTTCTCTCAAAATTCTCGCGATGTACTGCCGCATATCGGCGTTGTCGTCGGCCACGATCACGCACGACCGATTCTTGCGGTGAAGCGGATTGAGGGCGGGCGTCGCGAGAGTTTCCCGATAATTCGACAGCTGCTCGCGAAGGTGCTCTGCATTGCTCGGGTCGTCCGGCAGCCAGCGCAACGCTTCTTCGACAAATGGCGACGCTCCCGTCGTGGAAGAAAATGGACGATCCTCGTCACTGACCTGGTCGGGGGGCAGGTGGTGCTTACCCACCGGAATTCCGACGACAAGTGTGGTGCCCTTGTCGACCACGCTTTCCGCCACGATCTTTCCGCCATGCAGTCGCACCAGTTCATGCACCAACGCGAGGCCGATTCCGCTTCCTTCGTGGGTCCTGCCTCGCGGGTTTTCTACTCGATGGAATCGCTCGAACAGGTGGGGCATTTCCTCTGGAGGAATGCCGGTGCCGGTATCGGAGACTTTAAGCTCCACTCGATTGGCTGAGTGCCGAAGGCTCACCTCGATTTGGCCCTGCAACGTGAACTTGAAGGCATTGGAGAGAAGGTTCAGAACAATCTTCTCCCACATCTCCCGGTCCACGTAGACCACCTCGGAAAGCGGCGGACAATCAACCACCAGCTTGAGTCCCGCGCGTTCGATCGCCGCGCGAAACACGCTGGCTAGTTCAGCTGTAAAACTGGCCAGTTCGGTCGGCTGGTAGAGGGCGCGTACCCGCCCGGCCTCGATACGCGAGAAGTCCAGCAGCGTGTTTACCAACCTCAGCAGTCGCAACCCGTTGCGGTTGACGACTTCAAGCTCGTCCTTTGCCGCCGGCGAGAGCTCGGAATAGCTGCGGCGCAGCAACTCCTCGATCGGCCCGAGCATCAGCGTCAGAGGGGTCCGAAACTCGTGGCTGACGTTGCTGAAGAAAACGGTCTTCGCGCGGTCCAGTTCCGCCAGCATCTCCGCTCGTTTGCGCTCTTCTTCGTGGGAACGCGCATTGCTGATGGCGGTCGCGATCTGAGTTTTCACGAGATCCAGAAAGTCCCGGTAGCGTGCGTCAAATTTCAGCCGTGAGCTGATCCCCGTGATCAGCACCCCGGCAGTCACGTGCGGGCGGTTCGCGGGTATCGGGACGATCGCGGCGGCTGTCGGCGGATCCGACCAGGGCCCGGGAGGAATGACTCGGAAGCGTGTCGCAAGGTCCTCGACCAACCGGATGTCTCCACTTTCGATGCCTTCATTGAGCGGCCATCGCAGCGTGGTCGAATCATCCAGATTCAAGTTGCCCTGGCTCAGGTCCAGGCCGGTTTCGACTCCCGCCGCACCGGCCAGCCTGGCTCGCCGCCGATCCGGATCGATCAGATACACCAAGACAAAGGGAAGGTCTCGGTTGTGCTTGGCGAGAACCTTGGCGGCAAGCGTGCAGGCCTGCTCCGCCGTCTTGGCGTCCGCAACGCCGGCCGCAAGATCGCGCAATACTACCGTGCGCCGCTCGCTAACCACCTTTTCCGTGATCTCATGGACTGTGCCGAGAACTCCACCGATGCCGCCGGGAACAGTATCGTCGGGCACGGGGCTGTAGGCGATCGTGAAGTGAGACTCCTCGACGAATCCATGTCGTTGGATCTCAAGCAGAATGTCTTCATTCCAGGTCGGCAGGCCGCCGTGAAAAGGCCGGTCGATCAGGGGTCCGATAATGTGCCAGATTTCCGGCCAGCACTCGCTCGCAAGCCTGCCTAAGGCCTTTTTCGGGTGCTTGGCTCCCGGTATCGGAGCGTACGCGTCATTGTACAACTGTATGTAGCCAGGTCCCCACCAAAGAATGTGGGGGAAGCGGTTTGCCAGGACGATACGGATCGTGGTTCGCAGCGCCGGGGACCAGCTTTTTGTCGGTCCGATCGGCGTACCTGCCCAGTCGAACTCGCGGATGAGTTCGCGCATCTCGCCCCCGACACCAAGAAACGAAAGCCCATCTTCGGAGAGCGAGGTGTTTCCGCTCCGTTTTGACATTTCCGCCTGTGACATCCTGTCAAGAACCGAGCTTTGACCGCGGTCACTACTGCGCGGCGCGGCGATCAGGAGCCCGCGCTGAGCGACCCTATTTTTCAAATATCAGGAAAAGGGCGGATGATCCTGAAATTTCGGAAGGCCTCAGTGCCGGAAAATGCGAAAAGAAGGCCGGGATTTCGCGACCTTTACGTCTGTCGAGGCTTGGAGAAGTAACTTGAGCTGACTGATTGTGGCTTCGAGTTCGGCGCGACGCAGGCGAGTCCTTCGCGCTGTGTCTCGCAAAGCCAGCCGACCTGATATGGGCGCGGTCACGCGTACTCGCATAGGCGCTGAACGCGCAGAGGACGGACGGAGGTTTTTGCGCGACGGCCGGTCCGACTTGGAGACCCTCGGACGCGAGCGTGTTGTTCCAGCGACCACGTGACGGGGCTTGGCCACGCGGTCCAGGCTGGTTGCGTCCTGGTGGTCTGGTGGCTGGTCCCAGAGGTGCCTCAAAGCTTTCGGACCGGAGCAGGACTGTCTCACATCCAGTCGCTGTAATAGAATTTCTCGGGTCTGATGGGCTACCTGTCGATATGCGTGAATCTCGACGATCGCCGGTGCGTGGTGGTCGGCGGGGGCGAGGTCGCAGAGCGTAAGGTCGCGGCGCTGCTCGAGGGCGGTGCGCGGGTTTGTGTGATCAGCCCGACCCTGACCGCGGAACTGCACAGGCTCGCTTCGATCAACGCTGTCGAACACCTGGCTCGCGAATGGAAATCTGGAGACCTGGGGGATTGCCTGCTCGCATTCGCGGCGACTGATGATCCCGAGCTTCATGGGGCAATTGCGCGAGAGGCGCGCGCGCTGCGCATTCCCGTCAACGTCGCTGATGAACCCGAGTTGTGCGATTTCATCATGCCGAGCGTGCTCCGCCGCGGAGATCTCCAGATTGCGATCTCAACCTCGGGCGCCAGCCCCGCGCTCGCCTCGCGCATCCGGCGCGACCTGCAAGTGATGGTCGGTCCGGAGTACGAAACTGTCACCCAAATCATGCGCGCCGCGCGAACCTACCTGCGCAAGTGGCAGCACGATTCACGCGAGCGGGCGCGGATTTTGCGCGCGCTCGCCGTCTCCGATATAGCGGAGCACGTTCGGCGAGCAGATTGGGACACCATCGATCGCCTGCTCCATCAGCATCTCGGGGCCGGACTCGATACCCTTCGAATCAACCTCCGGCGGCCCGCCGGGGAATTGTCACGTGGCAGCTGAACTATGGGATCGCTCTGGCTGCTCCCCGCTATAGCCTGCTACGCGCTCTCCGCGATACTGTTTCTGGCGGACCGGATGTCGGGTAAGGTGCGCCTGGCTGGCTGGGCCATAGTCACGCTCGGCGCCGGAGCCGTACTGCATGCGCTTGATCTCGCCGCGCGCGGTTTGCAGGCTGGCAATATTCCGGTAGCGAATTTCGCCGAGTCGCTTTCGTTTCTGGCGTGGGTGACGGCGCTGGCGTCGCTGTTGCTGATCGTGCGGCTGCGGATGTCCGTGATCGGCGCCTATGCGGCGCCGGCGATTGCGATCGCGATGGGAGTATCGACTGCGATGACCACCCGCGGGCGTCTGGTGTTGCCCGCTCCGCTGCAAAGCATCTGGCTGCCGATACACGTAGGCCTCGCGATAGTCGGCTACGCGATGTTTATCCTGGCGGCGAGTGTGAGCCTGGTGTACCTGGCCTACGAATCGCGTCTCAAGGCGAAGCGCCCGCTCAAACCCGACACCGAGCGCCTCCCGAGTCTGGAAAAGCTCGACCGGGTCAACTATTCGCTGCTCGCCTGGGGTTTCGTCATGTTGAGTGCGGCGATCGTCACCGGGGCCATTTGGGCCGACGCGACCTGGGGTCATTTCTGGTCGTGGGAACCCAAGGAATCCTGGTCATTGGTCATATGGATCTTGTATGCGGCCCTGCTCGAGTCGCGTCTGACCGTAGGATGGCGCGGGCGTCGTGCCGCGGCTCTCACCATCGTGGTCTTCGTAGTCCTGGTCGGTTCATTCGTCGGCGTGAGCCTGGTATTTCCCGGCAAGCACGGGGGAAGCTTCGGGTAGGCCGATGGGAAAAGCGACGCTGTTCATACTCGGCCTGAACCATCGCACCGCTCCCGTGGCGGTCCGCGAGCGGCTCGCTTACGCGGAGGCGGAGATTCCGCGGGCGCTCGCCAGCATCAAGCAGCGGGTCGCCTCGGTCAGCGAGGTCGCGATCCTGTCGACCTGCAATCGTGTCGAAATGGTCGGCGTCGCGGCCGACTCGTCGGCGGCATCCGGCGAACTCGCCGCGTTCATCGCCGAGGATCGTCGAGTCGGATTGCCGGTGTTTGCTGAAGCGCTTTATCGAATAGAAGGACGCGAGGCGGCCCGCCACCTGTTCCGCGTCGGCGCAAGTCTCGACTCGATGATGGTCGGGGAGCCGCAAATCCTCGGACAATTGAAACTCGCCTACGCGCAAGCAGCCCGTGCCGGCACGGTCGGACTGGTGCTCCACCGCGCATTTCACAAGGCATTTTCCACCGCCAAGCGCATCCGCAAGGGAACCCTAATCGGGCATGGGGCGGTTTCCGCCAGTTCCGCGGCGGTCGCTCTGGCACGACAGATTTTTGACCGACTGTCCGACAAGACGGTCATGCTGATGGGCGCCGGCAAGATGGCGGAACTCACCGCCCGTCAGCTCCAGACCATCGGAATCGAATCCCTGCTCATCACTTCGCGCACCTTTGATAATGCAGTAACGCTGGCGCGGGAGCTGGGCGGCACCGCGGTGCCGTTCGACAACTACCGCCCTTATCTCAAAATCGCGGACGTGGTGATCGGCTCGATTTCGGTCACCAAGCCCATCATCGGCCCCGACGAATTCGACGCCGTGATAAGGGAACGTCGTTACCGGCCGATGTTCCTGATCGATCTGGGAGTGCCGCGAAATTTCGATGAACGGCTCAACTCGATCGAAAACGTGTACCTGTACGACATCGACGACCTCGGACAGGTGGCCGACAAGTCCCGCGCGGAACGAGAAAGGGAAGCCGACAAAGGCGAGGAAATCGTCGAGCAGGAGCTCAAAGCCTTCGAACACTGGATGGCCGGGCTGGATCTCGTCCCGACCATCAAGGACATACGCTACAGCATCGAGCGGCTGCGCGATGTCGAGCTGGGCCGCAACCAGAGCTGGATTGCAACGCTCGGCCCTTCCGAACGGGAGCGGGTTGAACTCTTGACGCGGAGTCTCACCAACAAGCTGCTCCATCGCATCCTGCTCGGCTTGCGGCAGGGTGGGAACAGCGCGGCGGACAATACCTACGCGGCCGAAGTCGCGCGCCGACTGCTCTGCGGCGAGTTCGATCTCGAAGATTCCGAGTTCGACGCGATCGAAGATGACGACGAGCCCTGAATGGCTTTCAGACTCAGGATCGGATCGCGGCCCAGCCGGCTCGCCCTTGCGCAGACCGAGATTGTGCGCTCGCGGCTGGCCAGCATGGTTTCGGACTTGAGCGCAGAAGTCGTGGAAATTCGAACCTCGGGCGACCGGCTGGCGAGTGCCTCGCTGGCCGGGGTGGGAGGCAAGGGACTTTTCATCCGCGAGCTGGAACAGGCCCTTATGGAAAAGCGCATCGACCTGGCGGTGCACTCGATGAAGGACCTGCCCGCGACCCTCGAGCCCCAGTTTCGCATCGGAGCAGTCTCCGAACGCGAGGATCCGCGCGACGTTTTGGTTACGCGCGACGGCAGTCCGCTCGCATCCCTGCCCAAGGGTACCCGCTTGGGCACCTCTTCCTTGCGCAGGCGTTTCCAGGTCCAGAGGGCCAACCCTGGCCTGGAGATTTCTCCGCTGCGCGGTAACGTGGACACGCGCCTGCGGCGGGTGACCGAAGGCGGGCTGGATGCGATCGTGATCGCGATGGCCGGTCTCAGACGGCTAGGGCTCAGCGCTGGCGTGAGATTCACGCCCCTGGAGGAGCGCGACTTCATCCCCGCCGGAGGACAGGCGGCACTCGCGATAGAGACGCTGGCCAATATCTCGTCCCCCCTGCTCGACCGCACGCTGGCCGCACTCAACGACCCGCGTGCCCGGTTCGAAACGACTGCGGAGCGCGCATTTCTTGCGGCCATCGGTGCATCCTGCGCCACCCCGGTTGGGGCCAAGGCAACGGTTGCGAAAGACGCGGTGACACTTCGCGCGATCCTGTTTTCCAGCGACGGCGCGGCCGAAATGTCAGACGAGCTCGAAGAACCGCTGGATGTGGACCTGGCTCCGTCCGCCGCTCACTCACTGGGTGCACGGCTCGGCGAGCGGATGCTGGCGCGCGGCGCGGATCGGCTGATCGCGAATGAGTGATCGGCGCGGCAGCGTCTACCTGGTCGGCGCGGGACCAGGCGCGTTCGATCTGATCACCTTGCGCGGCGCGGATTGCCTGAGGCAGGCGGATTGCGTGATCTACGACGCGCTGGTTAATCCCGATTTGCTGCAGCTGGCTCCTTCCCAGGCCGAGTTGATCTTCGCAGGCAAGAGGCGCACCGGGGGCGCATCGATCGCGCAGGGCGAACTGAATGCGTTGCTCGTCAACCGCGCGAGCAAAGGGAAGCGCGTGGTCCGCCTGAAAGGTGGCGACCCATTCATCTTCGGGCGCGGAGGCGAGGAGGCTGATGCGCTGGCGCGGGCGGGTATCCACTTCGAAGTGATCCCGGGGATAACCTCCGCGATCGCGGCCCCAGCATTCGCAGGCATTCCGCTCACCCACCGCAAGCTTGGGTCTTATGTCGCGTTCGTCACCGGCCACGAGGACCAAAACAAAGCCGGCAGCAAGCGCGTTCCGTGGAGGGAACTTGCCCGCGCCGCACGCAACGGAGGAACCATCGTGGTTCTGATGGCGTCCACGCGCATGGCCGCCTCGCTCACCAGCCTCACCCGCGCGGGTCTTCCTGCACAAACGCCGGCCGCGGCGGTGCAGTGGGGCACGACTGCGGCGCAAAGGACCGTGGTCGGCACGGTCGCCACGCTCGCGGCGCGATGTGCCCGCGAGAACCTCACCGCGCCGGCGGTGGTGGTAGCGGGGCAGTCGGTAAAACTCCGCGAGCATCTCCAATGGTTCGAGAAGCTGCCATTGTTCGGACGACGAATTGTGGTGACCAGAACACGCGAGGCGAGCACCGCCTTTGCCCGCGAGCTTCGCACGCTGGGCGCCGACGCGATCGAATTTCCGACCATCGAGACGGCGCGTCCGACCAGCTACGCGGCTCTCGACGAAGCAATCGACCACCTCGACCAATTCAACTGGATCATCTTCACCAGTGCGACCGGTGTCGATGCTTTTATCGCGCGGCTCAAGGTCCTGCGCCGCGATATACGGGCGATCGGGCACGCGTCGCTGTGTGCGATAGGTCCAGCCACCGCGCTGCGGCTCGAGCAATACGCCCTCCAGGTCGCTGCGGTTCCCCGGGAATACCGGGCGGAAGCGATTGTTCCAGCGATCGGGTCAGAGCGAATTCGCGGCGCGCGCATCCTGATTCCGCGCGCACAGGTCGCACGCGAGATTCTGCCGGAGCTTCTGCGCGACCATGGCGCAAGCGCGGTCACGGTGGCTCCCGCCTATCGCACCATCAAGCCACTACCGGCCGGGCTGCAAAGAATGCGTGAGCTGGTCAAGGCGCGGCAAATCGACCTGGTTACCTTCACCAGTTCAAGTACCGTGTCCAACTTCTGCGACCTGGTCGGCGATGTCGAGGGACTCAAGGCGGCGGCTATCGGGCCGATCACCGCCGAGACCGCCCGCCAGCATGGGTTCGAAGTGGCGGTGTCTCCTGCCAGCTACACCGTCCCGGCCCTGATCGAGGCGATCGGCGGGTTTTTCGCGCGGGCTTCTTAATCTATCTGACCGGTATATAATTCCCTCATCCGCGCGGCCCTCGCGCTCTACCATGGCTTTTCCAACTACCCGGCTTCGGCGCCTTAGACGCAACGACACCTTGCGCCGAATGATCCGTGAGACTCGGCTGTCACCGGACAACCTGATTCACCCGCTCTTCGTGTGCCCGGGCCGTGGGGTCGTGAATCCGGTTCCCTCGATGCCCGGGGTGGCGCAACTATCGGTCGACCGGGTGGCGGTTGAAGCGCGCGCAATTCATGCTGCGGGGGTTCCGGCGATAATCCTGTTCGGAATTCCCGAGCGCAAGGACGCGCTGGGCAGCGAGGCTTGGAACGACAATGGCGAAGTGCAGCGCGCCATCCGCGAAATCAAGGAGAAGGTTCCCGGCCTGGTCGTGATTACCGACGTGTGCATGTGCGAGTACACCGATCACGGCCATTGCGGGGCGATTCGTGGCACCGACGTCGACAACGATGCGACGCTGGAATTGCTCTCACGCGCGGCGCTTTCGCACGTGCGAGCAGGCGCAGACATCGTTGCGCCATCGGACATGATGGATGGAAGGGTCGGTGCGATTCGCAGCGCGTTGGATCGGGACGGATTTTCCGAGATCGCGATCATGGCGTACTCGGCCAAGTTCGCCTCTGCGTTTTACGGGCCCTTCCGCGAGGCCGCAGAGTCAGCGCCTCAATTCGGCGACCGGCGCTCGTATCAGATGGACCCTCCCAATGGAGAGGAGGCGCTGCGTGAGGTTGCACTCGATCTCGAAGAGGGTGCCGACATCGTGATGGTGAAACCGGCGCTGCCATATCTTGATCTGATCTGGCGCGTGAAAAACCAGTTTCGGGTGCCGGTGGCCGCCTACAATGTCTCGGGCGAATACGCGATGATCCGCGCCGCGGGCATCAACGGCTGGCTCGACGAGGAGCGCACCATCATGGAAGTCCTCACCAGCATCCGCCGCGCCGGTGCCGACCTGATCCTGACCTACTTTGCCAAGGAAGTGGCGAGGAGACTTTAGGCCGCGCGGGATCCGCCAGATTTTGCCAGGTGACGCAGATTGCATAACTGCCAATCCGAAGTCTGCGCCGGCCCGAGGATTTCCGTGCCATGCCGGGGGCGAGCCAGATGGATAACCTGATCATTCGTCCGCTCGAGGAAGCCGACCTTGACGAAGCCGACCGCGTCATGCGGCTCGCCTTCGGGACCTTCGTCGGCCTGGCAGATCCGATGACCATGTTTGGCGACGCGGACATGGCGCGGACACGCTTCCGCAGCAATCCGGATGGGGCACTGGCTGCGCAGCTGGATGGCCGTCTGGTGGGGTCCAACTTTCTCGCGAATTGGGGTTCGGTTGGATTCTTCGGCCCGCTCTCCGTCGATCCCCCGCTTTGGGAGCGCAAGATCGCGCGCCGTCTGCTCGACCCCACCATGGAGTTGTTCAAAAAATGGGGCATGCGGCACATCGGATTGTTCACTTTCGCCCAGAGCCCGAAGCACATCGCGCTCTATCAGAAATATGGTTTCTGGCCGCGCTACCTGACCGCCGTGATGGACAAGAAAGTAGAGGCGGGGCGGCTTGCGCCCAACGTGCAATTGTTTTCAACCCTCGACGCGGCGGGCCAAAAGACCGCACTCGCGGACACCCGCGAGATGTTGGCATCGATCTACGAAGGCCTGGACGTGACCCAGGAGATCGAGTCAATCGCGCGACAGAAAATAGGCGACACCGTCCTGCTGCGAAGCGGCTCACACGTGGACGCGGTTGCGACCTGCCACATCGGCAAAGGGAGCGAGGCCGGCAGCGGTTCCTGCTATATCAAGTTTGGCGCGGTGCGCCCGGACGAAGGTGCCGCCGAAGCCTTTGAAAAGCTCTTCGAAGCCTGCGAGCGGGTTGCGGCGGCCAGCGGAGCCAACGAGCTGGAAGCGGGCGTCAACACCGAGCGCCACGCGGCCTATCGCGCGATGCTCGCGCGCGGCTTCCGTACTTTCCTTACCGGCGTCTCGATGCAGCACGGCAACGATCGCGGCTACAACCGCCAGAACCTGTTTCTGCTCGACGACTGGCGCTAGGTTGCCGAGAGATTGCTTGACCGGCGCGCCTTTACCCCGCGAGGACTGAAAATTGCTCGCGCCTACTCGGTGTCGGGGCGCCCCGGTGGCTTGAGGTTGTTTTCGTACCACGGGCGCATCGCCGCGAGCGTGCGTCTCTGATGGTAGGCCAGTTCATCTTCCGGATATCGGTACTGCGGGCCCAGCACGCATGCGACGCGCGCGTGACAGCGCGGCGTGCAATCGGGTTCGGACTCGATTCGATAGGCCAGACATCGGGGAATGTCCCAACCCGATGGGAATGCGACCGCGGCACTGGGGCACGCCGCAATGCAACTGCGTTGCGTGCAGCTGGGACACGGATCGAAGCCGGCTGCTTCGCCGGGCGCCTCGATGAGTTCATCGACCAGAATCGCCGCGCGAAACGCGATCCAAGGCCCGAACCTGGGATGCACTACGACGCCCAGTATGCTCGGGCCCCCCAAGCCTGCCACCTTTCCCAGCTCGATGAAATTAAGCGTTGCGGTGCCACTCATGAAAGGAAATACCATCGTGTATCGTCGGCGCGATTGGCGCATCACCGGCTCGATTTCCTGTTCGACGATGGTCCGCGTGAAATCGTCGAGAGGATGCTCGCGTTCCCACCACCCAGGGTGGTGCTCGGCGTGACGGCGAAGCGCGACCCACAGCGCGCCGCCCCCATTGGCGATTACCACAATCGATTTCGCTTTCGCGTCCAGCGCCGCAGCGCGATACGGTTGCGTGACGACCGCATCGTAGCGCCGCACCGGTACGGCCGCGACCAGATTCAAGCCGAAAGGCTCGCCCGCGCTACGGATGGTGTGAACCAGCGAACTCATTGCTCGCTCATGCGATCTTGTATGTTACCAGCGCATCGGCGACGAGCGCGTCGGCCTCGTCGCGAATCTCCACGTTGACGCTGGCCAGCCGCCTGCCATGGCGGCGGACGGTCGCGAGCGCCACCAGCGCGCTCTGCGACGCCATGCCGGCGTAGTTCACGGTCATCGAGATCGTCGCGCTCCGGGTTGTCGCGTCGATGCTCCAGACCGCCGCGCACGCCGCCACATCCGCCAGCGACGCGATCGCGCCTCCGTGAATGGGAGCCTGCGGCCCGCCATCGTTGAGCAAGGTCGGCGAGAATGGCATGCGCACCACGGCGGTCCCGTTGGCTCTGGACTCGATGCGCAGTCCGAGCAGCGCGGAAAACGGTGCTCGCTCAAGCGAATCGAGGTTTTCCCTGCGCGCTGCCACGGGCCTCCTACCTTCTGCGACTGCCCGCCAGTCTGAGCGCGAGCGCGACCGCCTCGGCCGGAGTGTCGGCGCGGTGCAAGCGCGGAATCTCGGGCCATGATTGCAAAGCAACGATGGGGCGGTTCATCTTCATGGCGAATCCAATCTCGGCGAGCGTGCCACCTTCGCCGGCCAGCGCGATAATCGCATCAGCGCTGGCCACAATAATAGCATTGCGCGCCTCCCCCATCCCGGTCGCGATCGCGAATTCTATATGCCGGTTTGCCGCAGAGCGGTCGTAGCCAGGCAGGATGCCGATGGTGCGACCACCCCGGTTGCGGGCACCAGCCGCCGCTGCCTCCATCACCCCAAAGCGCCCGCCGTTTACCAGGGTCGCGCCGCACCGGGCAATCTCGCGTCCGACTTCATATGCGAGCTTGGCGACTGCCGCCGGCGCGAAGCCGGCCCCGATGACGGCTATCACACGAGCCCGGCGCATTCTCAGCAGCCAAGCAGGGCGGGCAACTCGGTCAAATCACCGATGGTAATCTCCGGCGGCGGGATTCCTTCCGGGAACGGCTGCTGATGCTTGTTGATCCAGGCGACCGGTATTCCCGCCCGTTTTGCGCCGACCACGTCCTCGTGTGCGGTGTCGCCCACGAACAGCACTTCACGCGGTTGCAGATTCAGAGTGTCCAGAACTCGCTGGAACAGGGCGGTGTGCGGCTTGCGCAGGCGGAATTCGGCGGAGATGACGACTATTTCGAACAGCTCGCGCAGACCGGTGTCGGCGACTATCTCGTAGCCGGTGGCGGAGTCGTCGAAGTTTGAGAGCAGGCCAAGCCTGAACCGTGTGCTGAGGCGGCGAACCGCGCTGATTCTTTGCGGCGGCGCTTTGGTCACCGCGCGCACCCGTGCCATGTGAGTCCTGCGCAGCAGTTCGGCAAGCTCGATCAACTCTGAGTCATCGAGCGTCGCGGCGCACTCGATGCGTTTCAAGGTACGCAGGAACCGCTCGTGGCAGGTTATTTCTATCTCGGTGTGGGCACGCTCCGTGGAAATCTCCTGATACACCTCGTAGTGGGCGTCCATGAACCCAGTCTGATCAAAACGATCGCCGAGCACCTCGGTGAGCACCGGAAACAGCAGTGGCAGAGTGCTCCGAATCTCCCGTCCGCGCCAGTTCATCGACTCCAGACCGGCCGGATTCCAGGTCACTATCGTGTCAAACAGGTCGAGGACGATCGCCTTGAACTCGTAGTTAGCCACGCGCCGTCAGCGCTCCCGCCGTGCCTGCGAGCGCTGCCAGATTCAAAAGCAACACTGCGCCGTTGAGGTAAACCGAAAGCCGGTGCAGCCGATCAAACTCGGCCTTGCGCGCGGGGTCCGGATTTGACTGTTCAGCCACGGTCCGAATCGCATCGACCCGCGGCCGTACAACCGCGCCCGCATAGAAGGTGAGACCCAGCGCTACCGCCAGGAAAATGGCGGTCACTCCCCACCCCCACCGCGCCGGTCTGGCGGCGCTGAAATAAACCGCTCCAAGCAGAGCAACCGTCCCGGCCACGTACCCGAGCAGGTAGTAACGCGGAAAGATGGTGCTGATTACCTTGCCCGCCTCGGGCAGCGGAATTCCGGAACCAAACACGGCCGGCGCCGTGAAAAAAGAAAAGAAAACGATGCTTCCGAGCCAGCAGGCCAGGCTGAGCAGATAGACAAACAGCGCGATTATCATGGTAAACCGGCGGCGGCGCGGACCGCCGCATCAGTTGAGGTAGGGCTTGGCGGCGCCCGGCAAAGGCTGGCGTCCGGAAAAACCGCCCTCGATGCTGTGCCAGGCGATCAGGCTTGGTTCCCCTGACTGCCAGCAGAGGAACGCCACTTCGCCTCCGTTGTCGAACGGAAAATCGACCAGACCCTGATCGACGTCCTTCAGGAAGCAACCGAGCGATTCGATCTGCGAAACCGCCTCCGCCATCGCTTCTCCTGGTCCACGTAGCTCGGGATAACGCTCGATGATTTGGGGCAGCGTGAGATTCACCAGACGATCGTCGTTGACGGCCAGCGCCGCGACCCGCGACCGCAGAGTCTTGAGCGCCACTTGCATCTCGCGAATCAGCAACTCCAGCCGAGGGATGAGTTCGTTGGCTTCATCGGGACTGAAGAGCTTCTGAAAACTTTGATTCGACAAATGTTTCCCTCCAGTGGCGCGGCAACCGAACGTGGTTACATTTAAGGCGGAAGGTTACCTTGTCAGTCCGGCACTCGTATATTACGGTAATTTTCGGTGGCGGTGGAAGCGAGGCACTTCCCATGAGGTTTCGACTGTCATATGGCGGATAAGCCCAAGACGGAGAAGCGCTTCGAACTCGAGGAAGACTTAAGCAAGATCGAGATTCCGGGCGTGCTGTCGGTACTGCCGCTGCGCGGTATCGTTATCTTCCCCAACCAGATTCATCCGTTCCTGGTCTCGCGGCCCTCGTCGCTCAAGCTCATCGAGGATGTCGACCAGGCGCAGAAAGTGATCGCGCTGGCCGCACAGAAGAACCCCGAGGAGGAGAACCCCGCGCCCGAGGGCCTCTACCCGCGTGGCAGCGCGGTACAAATTCTCAAGATGCTGCGCTACCCCGACCAGAGCGTGCGCGTTCTGGTGCAGGGACTGGCGCGAGTCGAGCTGAGCAATTTCACGCAGCGTACTCCCTATTTCATTGCCCACGCGACCCGGCTTGCGGAAGTGGTATCGCCCGCCAAAGAGATCGATGCGCTCCAGGCGCACCTGGTGAGCCAATTCTCCAAGTTTGTGTCTCTGGTACCGTACCTCCCCGACGAATTGCAGGCCCGCGCGATGAAGGTGACCGAGCCGGGTCGGCTCACCGACATGGTGGCGTCCTACCTGAAGATCGCAGTCGAGGAGGCGCAGGACCTGATCGCGACGCTCGACGTGCGCGCGCGGCTCGAAAAGCTGATCGCCATCCTGGGGCGGGAAATCGAATTGCTGGAACTGGGGCACAAGATCCAGTCCCAGGTCCAGACCGAGTTAAACAAGAATCAGCGCGAGTACTATCTGCGCCAGCAGCTCAAGGCTATCCAGAAGGAGCTCGGCGAAGGCGACGCACGTTCGTCCGAGATCGAGGAACTCGAGAAGAAAATCGAGGACGCCAAGATGCCTCCCGAGGCGCAAAAGGCGGCCGACAAGGAACTCGAGCGCCTCAAGATGATCCCGCCCGAATCGGCGGAACACACGGTGGTTCGCACCTATCTGGATTGGCTGGTCGGGGTGCCCTGGAGCATATCCACCGAAGACAATCTCGACATCGCCAACGCGCGAAGGGTCCTCGACGAAGACCACTATGATCTGAACAAGATCAAAGAGCGCATTCTCGAGTTTCTTGCGGTACGCAAGCTCAAGAAGGACAGCAAGGGGCCGATCTTGTGCTTCGTTGGACCTCCGGGGACCGGCAAGACCTCGCTCGGCCGCTCGATCGCGCGGGCGCTCGGGCGCAAATTCGTGCGCCTTTCGCTCGGCGGGATCCGGGACGAGGCGGAGATTCGCGGTCATCGCCGGACCTATATCGGTTCGCTGCCGGGCCGCATCATCCAGGGCTTGCGCAACGCCGGATCCAACAATCCGCTGTTCATTCTCGACGAGGTCGACAAACTCGGAATGGACTTCCGCGGCGATCCCGCTTCCGCGCTACTGGAGGTCCTCGATCCCGAACAAAACAGCACCTTTCAGGACCACTATCTCGATGTACCCTTTGATCTGTCCAAGGTCCTGTTCCTGACCACCGCGAACATCCTCGATCCGATTCCACCGGCCCTGCGCGACCGCATGGAAGTGCTGGAGTTGCCCGGCTACACCGAAGAGGAAAAGCTCCAGATCGTGGAGCGGCATCTGATTCCCAAGCAGAAGATCGAGAACGGGCTCGGCGACACCAACATCGAGTTCACCCTCGATGCGGCCGCCGAGATAATTCGCAGCTACACGCGCGAGGCGGGCCTGCGCAATCTGGAGCGCGAGATCGCCCGCGTATTTCGCAAGGTGGCGCGCGCCATGACCGAAGGCGAACAGGTGCCCGAGAGAATCGTGGGCGCCGACATCGCAAAGTATCTTGGTCCGCCCAAGTTCTTCTCGGAAGTCGCCGAACGTACCAACGAACCCGGCATCGCGACCGGCCTGGTGTGGACGCCGAACGGCGGCGACATCCTGTTTATCGAGAGTACCCGGATGGCGGGGACCAAACAGCTTACCCTGACCGGGTCGCTCGGTGATGTGATGAAGGAATCCGCGCAGGCGGCGCTGTCCTACGTGCGCTCACATGCCGAAACGCTCGGCGTTGCATCCGACTTCTTCGAAAAATCCGACATTCACGTGCACGTTCCCGCCGGGGGGATTCCCAAAGACGGTCCGTCGGGTGGAGTCACGCTCGCCGCCTCGATCGCTTCGCTGCTCAGCGGACGTCCGGTGCGTTCGGATATCGCGATGACTGGTGAGATCACCCTGCGCGGCAAGGTTCTGCCGGTAGGCGGAATCAAGGAGAAAGTCCTGGCCGCGCGTCGCGCCGGCATCAAGACGATAATCCTGCCCAAGCGCAACGAACGCGACCTGGAAGACATTCCGGCCGAGGTGCGCGCCGAACTCACTTTCAAATTCGTGGAGACGGTGGACGAGGTGCTCAACCTCGCGCTGCGCAACGGCAGCTCGGAGCTCGCCGCGACCACAGCGGTGCCCCCCGAGCCCACCGTACTCAACTAGGCACGTCAAAGACTCCCAGCCTTTCTTCCGGAAACTCCAGAAGTTCTGGATTGATCTTCTCGGGCGCTTTGTGCCTTTGTGGTTGAGAAACCCGAGCACAGCAAACTTCGGAGAACGATTATGCCAGCACTGGTACTCCGCGACGACAAGAACGGTTTGACGACCTTGACCCTGAACCGTCCCGACAAGCTGAACGCGCTGAACGTGGAGATGTTCGTCGAGCTGCGTGGTCATATCGATCAGATCGCGCAGCAGACCGATCGCGTGGGACTGGTGGTCGTTCGCGGTGCGGGAAAAGCCTTTTCTGCGGGCAACGATCTCGGTGGCATCGCTGCCGGCCAGCGGCCGCCCAAGGTGAATTATCAATCCGAGACCGTGGAGCGGCTGGCGACGCTTCCGCAGCCAGTGATTTCGGCAGTCCACGGCGTGTGTTACACCGGGGCGCTGGAGCTGGCGCTGGCCGGCGACCTCATCTTCGCGGCGGAATCGGCCCGGTTCGCGGATACTCATGCGCGGTGGGCGCTTACTCCCATTTGGGGAATGAGCCAGCGGCTGCCGCGGCGCATCGGTACCTACAAAGCGCGCGAGATGATGTTCACCTGCCGCCCCTACAGCGGCGCGGAAGCGCTCGCGATGGGACTCACAAACATGTGCGTTCCCGATGCCGTGTTCGAGCCCGAGTTGCAGTCTCTGGCCGCAACCATTCTGGCCAACTCCTGGTTCAGCCATCGCGGAAACAAGCGCCTGCTGCTCGAGACCGACGGCATGCCGCTGGAGGCCGGCCTCGCGCATGAGGTTTACCGTCACCCGGGGGTCGGTCCCGACATGCAGGAGCGGATAGCCGCATTTACCAACAAGAGCCGACGCGCATGAACGGAGGCCCGCGGATCCGCGCGAGTCGATGAAGATTGCGATCGTAGCCGCCGAGATCTCCCCGTGGGCCAAGGTCGGAGGTCTCGCCGATGTGATCGGTGCTTTGCCTCCCGCATTCAGACGCGCGGGCGCCGAGCCCACGGTCATCCTGCCCGGATATTCCTCGATTCTTACCAACCTTTCCGCAAAGCAGGTGGGCACACTGATGACCGTACAAGTGGGCGGCGACACGCATCAGTTTCGCGTGCTGCAAACCAGGGACGCCGAAGGGGTCCCGCTCTACCTGATCGACCATCCCGGGTTTTTCGCCCGTGACGGAGTCTACGGCGAGCACGGCACCGATTACGCGGACAACCTGCGCCGCTTCATCTTCTTCGGCAGGGCCGCCGCCGCGACGATTGCGGAGCTGGTCCGGCCCGACGTGGTCCACGCGCACGATTGGCACGCGGCAGTTGCCCCCATTGTACTTCGCGCCGATCCCTATCTTTATGAGCGAACGCGGGGTGCGGTCGTCGCATACACGCTCCACAACCTCGCGTTCCAGGGTATCTACGATGTCGGGGACTTCCCGCTGCTCGGCATCGACTGGTCGTACTTCACGATGGAGTATCTTGAGTTCTATGGCCGCATGAACCTGATGAAGGGCGCCGCGATGCTGGCGGACGGAGTGTCGACCGTGAGCCCCACCTACGCCCACGAAGTCGCGTCGGACCCCGAACGTGGTTTTGGGCTCGAAGGTGTATTGCGGCACAAGGGCGATCGGTTTGTCGGAATTCTGAACGGAGCGGACTATCGCGAATGGGATCCGCAGAGCGACAGCCTGATCGCGGCCAATTATGGTCCCAAACACCCGTCCGGCAAGCGGCTTTGCAATCGTGACCTGCGCAGTTCGCTGCGGCTGGCGGAACGCGCCTGTCCGCTGATTGGAATGATCACACGCATGACCGTCCAGAAAGGCTGCGACCTTCTGCGCGATGCGCTCGAGGGCCTCATGGCGCTCGACCTGCAACTGGTCATGCTGGCCAGCGGCGATCCGGAACTGGAGCAATTCTTTCGCGCGGCCGAAAAGCGTTTCTCGGAAAACCTGCGGGTCCTGACCAGATTCGACAACGCCGCCGCTCATCGAATCCAGGCCGGTTCTGATGCGTTGCTCATGCCGTCGCGCTTCGAGCCGTGCGGTCTTACCCAGATGTATGCGCTCAGATACGGCACGACGCCGATCGTGCGCGCGACCGGGGGATTGCGTGACACCGTCGCCGAGTTCGAACGCAGCTCGGGCTCGGGAAACGGTTTTGTCTTCGAGGACTACACCACCCACGCGCTGATCGGAGCGGTGCAGAGAATGAGGGAGGCCTTCGCCGACCCCCGAGGGTGGCGGCGCCTGATGCAGAATTGCTTCGCGGCGGACTTTTCCTGGGACCGCGCCGCGCGCGAATATCTCACCTGGTTCGAGCGGCTTGAGGGACAGCGCACCACGCAGGTGGCCTGAATGAAAGTACCGCCGGGGTTTGATTTTCTGGTTTACGCGGACGGCTCCTGTATCGGCAACCCGGGGCCCGGCGGGTGGGGGGTCGTAGTGGTGCGGCCGGACGGCTCGGAGAGCGAACATCACGGCGCCAATCCCGCCACCACCAACAACCAGATGGAAATCACCGCAGCGGTGGAGGGGCTGCGCCAAACCGCCCTCAAAAGTCGGGTCCTGCTCCGCAGCGACAGCCAATATGTCATCAAAACAATGACGCTCAATTGGCAGCGGCGAAAGAACCATGAACTGTGGGCAGCGCTCGATGCGGAGGCGGCGCGGCGCCTGGTCACCTTCGAGTGGGTCAAGGGCCATGATTCGGACCCGCTCAATGAGCGCGCGGATCGGCTGGCGAACCTTGGGTCACGCGGAGGCAAGGCTTGAGACTGCGTGGGGTGCTATTCGACCTGGATGGTGTCCTGGTGGAAAGCCGGGCGGTGTGGTTTGAGGTGATGCGTGCGATCGCACGCAAGTTCGGCTATCCGGAGATCTCTGCGGAGCAGATGGCGCGCGCGTGGGGACAGGGAATTGCCGAAGATTTAAGGATGTTCTATCCGGGACTCACGGTCGAAGAACTGGAGAGCGAGTACAACTTAATGTTCCCTCGGTATGTCCAGCATGTGAAGGTCGAGCCTGACGGTCCTGCCGTGCTCGAGGAGCTGCGTGCCAAGGGAATACGGGTAGCCGTCGTCACCAATAGTCCGGCAAAGTTAGCGCGTGCGATGCTCGACCAGGCCCGGGTCGATCCCGACGTGCTGGTCTCCGGCAGCGATGTCTGCGAACCGAAACCCGCGCCCGACGGAATTCTCGCCGCCTTGACCCTCCTTCAGCTTACCGCCGCCCAAGCGGTGTTCGTCGGCGACACCAACTTTGATCGCGAAGCGGCACGCCGCGCCAGAATCGGCTTCGCCGGCTATCGGATCGATGGCGACATGCGCATCGAGTCGCTGGGCGAGATTGCGAGGCTGGTTTTCTAGTACTCCGCTGGTCCAGGGTGAGGGGCGCTTACCAGATGCTGGGTATCAGCGCGTCGGTGGTGCGGCAATATTCGTCGAACTCCTCACCAAATCGCTCGCGGAGGACTCGCTCGTCGGCCAGGATCTGGCTGCGGGCGATCGCGCCGCCGATGACCAGGGTCAGAACCGTGACGATGGGTGCGCCATACACCAGCGGCCACGCGAACAACACCAGCATAATCCCGGCGTAGACCGGGTGGCGGATGTATCTGAAGAAGCCGGTCTTGACCAGTAGCATTCGCTCGCGCCCGCTGCGGTCGGAGGAAAAGAAGTGAAGTTGGATTCGCGAACCGAGCGCGAGCCACAGGCCCACCAGCTCAAGCAGCAGTCCAAGTGCGCTGAGCCATGCCGGACCCTCTCCACCCCAGATGTAGGTGCGTTCAAAGGGCGCGGCTGCAAACAGAATCAGCACGGGCAACGAATTTAGAACTCGTTCGCTCATTCCCTGCGCCGCCGGCGCGGTTTCCGAATCCTCGCCCACCAGCAGGTCGGCAAACCTGAAGCCGATGTAAGCGAGCAAGTAGGCAGCGATATAGCGATGCTCGCCGAAGTAGGCAGTGATCCCCAGCCCAAGCGAGACGGCGCCGATTACCGCGGTAACGAAGACGACCTGCTCGATGAGCCGCACCGTGAGGTCGCGGCTTATCAACCTTCCCTGGGCGGGCGCGCCTGCCGGCCCGAGCCTGGTTGGGGTTTCGTCGAGAGCGCCGGTCGCGCGCGCAGAAGCATTTTGCGATTCCGCAGCGGACTGGCTTGGACCCATGCAGTGCGATGGTTGCAGATCGGTTCCCATGATCAAAGACACCTTGAATACGGGCCGAATTTGCCAGCGTTGCACCGCAGTAGGCATGTTGCGGCGATTCGCAAAAATAGAAAATTAACTGGAATCCGGATCAGAGGTAATTCGCGGATCGCAAACTGCGAAAGTAGGGAAAGGGCAGAGATTTGCTGGCTTTTCTTAAAATTCCTTAATCTTTTGCACAGTCTGCGAATGTCTTCGACGTAGCAAAATCCACAAATATTCAATGGCACAAGGGTTGCTTTACCCACCCTCAAGATTGATGGGAGGTTGCTAAAGATGAATGCGACGACCAACGAGGCAAGGTTTGAAGGGTTTGTGGCAGCTGAGAGCCAAGCGGCGTCGACCGATGCGGTTCGGCTCGCGCAGTATGCATGGCTCAATGAGCTGCCCGGCGTGGTGTTCGGGCTGATCACGGTGGTGTACATCGTGACCTCACTGCTCGCGCTTGCATAAACGAATCGAGGCATGGAAGGAGGAATTCATCATGAACGCGACGACGACCAACCGAGCCAGGATAGCGGGCGTCAATCCTGCGGCTGAGCCGGCGGCGCCGACCGATTATATTCGGATCGCGCAAAACAGTCTTCTGACCGAACTGCCGGGCGTGGCCTTCGGAATCATCACGCTCGTTTATATCGTAAGCTCGCTACTCGCTCTCGCCTAACCAATCGACGCGCACTGCGCGCGCCGCTGGTTGGGAAGAGCCAACCATAGAGTGCGGCGCGCGCCGGTGGAGTGTAGACCACAACCTCAGCCGTAGCGCGCCGCACCATTGTCAACGATACCAGGACCGTAATCGCAGTCAGCACGATCGTGATCCACGCCATCGCGCGGATTCGTGCCAGGATTGAATCGACCTGCTCGACGGTGAAGGGCTCGCCATCTCCGTGCGCTGCGATCTCCTCCTGTCTGCCGATGCGGAATGCCAGCCCCAGGCAGATATAGGTCTGCAGGAAAATGATCACGAACGCGAGGCCCAATTTGAGCGCAAGCGGCCCGCCGATTCTCGCGAAATAATCGAACTTCATCTCGGCTTTAAGGTCCGTCAGCCGCACCGCGCCCGTGATCACGATGACCAGTAGCGCGGCCAGCGTGAACGGGTTGTAGAATCTGAACCCCGTGATCAGGCTGTCCCGCCGATGGGCTTCATCGGGTGCGCGCGCTGCCGCCGGAATCAGCATATAGATGACCGCGAATTGCGCGCCGAAGTACGCCGCCCACGCAAGGATGTGGATCCAGACAAGGATTTCGGCGCCCGACATCGATGGCTGTCTTCCGCGTGCTGCCGAAACGAAACCTATCGAGCGTGCGACTGGACCGGATCGAAATCGAGCGCATTGGAGCGCGCGACCTTGGCATACCACCGCCCGCTCTCCTTGATGATCCGGTTTTGGGTCTTGAAATCGCACCACACGATGCCAAAGCGCTGCCCGTGCAGGCCCTCCGTCCATTCGAAGTTGTCGGTCAGCGTCCAGGTGAAATAGCCGCGCACATCCGCACCCCGGCGAATCGCGCGGTTCAACTCGGCGAGATAACGGCGCATGAAACTGATCCGCCGTTGATCGTCGACCGTGCCGTCGGGGCCCGGCCCATCGCCGAACGAGCACCCGTTCTCGGTGATATAGATGGGGACCGTCGGATAGTCCGCCGCGACCCGAAGCACCATCTGCGAAAGCGCCTCGGGGACTACCTCCCATCCGAAATCGGTAACTTCCTCTGACCCGCCCCGAATCTGCTTCGCCGCCAGGTGATGATTGGCTGGATCGTGCGCGACGACCGCGCGGGAATAAAGGTTGATCCCGATGAAATCGAGCGGTGCCTTGATCGTTTCCAGGTCGTTCGGCCCGATTTCCACTCGATCCGCCATGGTGCCGTGCAGGTACGCTTCCGGATAGCGTCCCTGCATGACGGTCTCCAGAAACCACAGGTTGGAAAAACGGTGCCATCGCTCCGCCGCGCCGCGATCCTCTTCGGAGTCCGAGGCGGCGTGCACCGCTGCCATGCTGAACGCGGTTCCCACCATCGCTGGCTTACCGCGCGACTCGCGCAACGCACGCGCCGCCAGGCCCTGCGCCAGGTTCACGGTGTGCGTGGCACGGATCGCCTCACCAGGCTCGCGGCGTCCGGGCGCGTGAATCCCGGCCAGGTAGCCCAGGATCGTGAAGACCCACGGCTCGTTGAAGATCATCCAGTGCTTCACGCGATCGCCCAGGTGATCGACCACCACCGAAGCATAGTCGCGAAAGTATTCCGCCAGGTCGCGATTCGGCCAACCCCCCTTATCTTCCAGGGTCTGCGGCAAATCCCAGTGGTACAGGGTGACCCACGGTTGGATATGGTGAGCAAGCAGCTCATCGACAACCCGATCGTAAAAATCCAGTCCCTTGGAATTGACGGCGCCGTGACCGCCCGGAATTATGCGCGGCCACGACAGCGACATTCGTGCGGCGCTCAGGCCCAGCTCGGACTGAATCGCGATGTCCTGTCTGTGGCGGTGATAGAAGTCGCACGCGACGTCTCCGCTCTCGCCGCCTTTGATCTTGCCGGGGGTGTGCGAAAAACGGTCCCAGATCGATTCTCCTTTGCCGTCTTCGTTCCAGGCGCCTTCGATCTGGTACGAGGCACTCGCGGTGCCCCATAGAAATCCTTGTGGAAAGGTCATGTCGGCCATCCGCGTTGCTTAGCACAGCAACTAAAGCCGCGCACGTGGATCGCGGAAATTGTAGCGGCGCAAGCCGGCGCCGCCCCCCGGTCGGAAATTGAGTGCCCCTCTTGGAGCGGGTCGTTTCGCTCCGGCGAGTCCAAGACTCTGCTCTTTGGAGAACGGTGGGTCTTTTGCGAGGCCCGCAGCTGCTTTGCTAAGCCGCGTCGAACTCAAGCCACAATTGCTTAAGTCCGCGCAGGATGAAGCTCGGCGTATGGGTAAAGTCGTTGCGCTCGGTCATGAAACGGATGTTATGCAGCCGACCGAGCAGCGTCTCGAACGCCACGCGGCCTTCCAGGCGCGCGAGCGCTGCGCCGATGCAGAAGTGGACGCCCTGCCCGAAGGCCAGATGGCTGCGGGCGTTGTCGCGCTCAAGTTCGAGGCGATGGGAGTCCGGAAATTGCGCATCGTCGCGGTTGGCGGAGCCATAGATCACGATGATCCGAGAGCCGGCCGGAATTTTGACCCCACCAACCTCGGTGTCGATAAGCGTCACTCGGAACAACGCGCTCACCGGCGACTCCATGCGCAGCGCTTCTTCCACAAAATTGGGGATCCGCGAGGGATCCGCGACCAAAGCCGTCATCTGCTCAGGACTCCGCAGCAGGAGCATCATGGCGCTGGCGATCAGATTGGTAGTGGTCTCGTTGCCGGCGACCAGCAGCTGCTGAAGGATGTTCAGCATTTCGGGAACATTGAGCGGCTCCACCCGGGCCAGACGCGCGTTGACCAGATCAGTCAGCAGATCGTCGCGCGGTTCCAGGCACCGTTCTTCCAGGCGGGCCGCGAAGTAGTGCTGAAATTCGACCAGGCTGTGCGCGCATTCGATCTGCCGTTGGTAGGAAATCATCCCACCCAGCGGTGCGACCGAATCGTCGGACCATTTCTTGAATTTACCCATGTCCTCGCGCGACACCCCGAGCGAATCCGCAATCACGGTGAGGGGCAGCCCCACCGCGAACTGCGAGACCAGCTCGACGCGCCCAGCGCCGATGAATCCATCGACCAGGTGATTAGCGATTTCCCGTATGTGCGGCTCCATGCCGGCTACCCGGCGCGCCGAAAACGCCTTGTTGACCAAAGCGCGAAACCGCGTGTGTGACGGCGGATCGTTGCTCAGCAGGGTATGCGCCGGCGGGTAGCCCTGCTTGAGGATTGCCTCGACTTCCGGTCCGGGCGGCTGCTGCAGGCCGGGCGGTTCCTTGGAAGAAAAGATCTCTTCGTTGGTGAGAACGTAAAGTGCGTCCTGGTAGCGGCTCACCGCAAAGTACCCGGTCCCCGGAACTTGGTAGACCGGCTGCTCCATCCGCATGGCGTGCCAGAAGGGGCGGGGATCTTCGATCGTCTCCGGCGAGAATGGATTGATGTCCGCCAGCGCGGCCATAGCAGGAGTCCTCAGATGTTGCTGCGGCCCTGGGCGCCGTCGACCGGCAGGCAGGCGCCGGTTATCCAGCTGGCGTGGGGCGAGGCCAGCATCAGCGCGGCATACGCGACTTCCTCGGGCCGGCCAAGGCGCCCGCACGGAAACTCATGGGCAATGAAATCTTTTTCGAATGCCGCATTCTGCTTGAAAATCGTCTCCCATACGCCGCCCGGATAGATGATCGAGCCGGGCGCTATTGTGTTGACTCTGATCTTGTGGGGCCCAAGCTCGCGCGCGGCCATCTTGGTCAGCGAGATGAGCGCGGCCTTCGAGGTGTTGTAGCTCACCGGTCCTCCGGCCTCGCGACCGTAGATCGAGCTGATATTGATGATTGCGCCGCCCCCGCGCTTCTTCATTTCTTCCGCGCAAAACCGGGTCAGAGCAACGGCGGAGAAGAAATTCTGATCGAACGCGGCCTGCCACGCCTTTTCGTCAAGCGCGGAGAGGGGTTGCGGATTTGCTCCACCGGCATTGTTGATGAGCACGTCCACCCCTCCCAAGCGCTCGGTGGTCGCCGCGACCCAGCGTTTGGTAGCCGCGGTGTCGCTGGCATCGAGCGCCTGCGCGAGTACTTCAGCACCTGCCGCGTGCAGTTCCTTCTCCGCCGCCGCCAATCCGTCGGCTCCCCGCGCGCAGACGCTGAGTCGAGCACCCTCCGCCGCGAACGCCTGCGCCATCGCGCGGCCCAGTCCCTTGCTCGCGCCGGTGATCATCACCACTTTTCCTTTAAGCCCCAGGTCCATGACGGCTACTCCTTCGACCTCAGCGCGCCAGCCACTGATCGAGCAAGAAATGAAAATGACGAATCTTGGTCTCCTGGTAGTTCGCCAGGGTCACGGTCTTCTTCTTCATCGTTTTAAGCCCGAGCTGCACCTTGGCCAGGTTGAAGGTGTCCTGGTTGAACACCCGGGCCAGGAATCCGAGCTCCGGCGCCTCGGTCCAATCGTCGTCGGCGCCGAGCCGATGTATCGTGGCGGCGGGTGGCTTTTCACCTGGCGGGTAGGGCGCCAGGTACATGCATTCCATAATCGATTCGTCGACGTTCACCCCGTTGGGCCTAAAGCGATAGACGATCCGATTGTACGCGCCCCACGGATGAAAATTCGGAAAGACCGTGTAGTAGAAGCTGTCTACCAGTTCGGCGTCGGACAGATCCTGCACGGCGGCGCCGAGCGCCGGGCGCAGCATTTCGCGCGCTCCCGCGGCGGAGGCGATGCGCGCGGTAAGCTCCCCGCCGATTTCGGCCAGCGGGGGTTCATCGAGCCGACGGTCGGTCATCGAATCGAACATCTCCTGCTCGCTCGGTTTCCATGACAGATGCGGACTCGGAGTTCCGTTGGCGGTGATGGCGCGCGAGAAATTGCCCCACGCGTCGTACTGCGAATTTGCGTCACCGATTCCCGCCAGCAGTTGCGGATGGGTCGCGACCACGTGGAAGGCCTCCATGAACGCTTCCTGGGCAACCTTCCAGTTGCAACGCAGAATCTTCGCGACGTGCGCCTGTTTGTAACGGTGCTCCAACGGCCAGCGCTTGAATTGATCGCTCAACTCGTCGCTCAGAAAATCCGCGAGGGGCGCGGCGTTTAAATCAGGATTGAGAAATACAAACCCGCCCCAGGTGCCGACCTTCGCCTCCGGCAGCGACCACGCGGCGGGCTGGATATGCGGGAAGTCCCATTGACAGGGAATGTGCTTGAGGGTGCCGTCAATGTTCCAGGCAAAGCCGTGAAACGGACAGCGGAACTCGCTGGCGCGTGTGCCGCCGCCCGCCTCGCGCAGCATACGCCCGCGATGCAGACACGCGTTGTAGAAAGCCTTGAACTGGTCGGGCGCCACCCGCACCAGTAAGAACGACATCCCCGCGATGTCGTAGACGAGGTTGTCGCCGACATGGGGAAGGTCTTCTTCGCGAGCTGCCATCTGCCAGACCCGCTTCCATAGCCGCTCGACCTCCAGATCGAACCACTCGCGCGAGGTGTAACGCTCCACCGCGATCTCCGAAGGTGGCAGCTCAAGCGGGTTCTCGCGTCGCAACACGCCTGGCACCGGACGGGTATCGCTGTCGAGCAGGCGCTGGTAGGTCAGCCAATTGTCGGGCCGTCGCGGAACACTTTGCGCAACACCCATGTTTGCCTCCATGAGTCAGGTCAGGAGTTCTTAGCCGGAATCAGCGGAGCGCTGCGCGGGCGGGCGCGCGAGATGAGTTCGCGGCCGCCCAGCCACACGCACATCTGCGGATCGGCGCTATGAATGTCGCCCGAGAGGTAGGAACCATCGGCGCGAAACGTTCCCGACTTGCCATCCTTTTCGACCCGGACGGTCCCATCGGTTTGCAGGTCGTAGAGGGCCCCACTCAGCGGATGTCGTATCGAACGCATCGCAGGTTCTCCTCAAGCGCGATCTTTTGCGGACCGGGGGCGAACCAGCCGCATCCCCCGGCGGCTGCGGCCAATTCCTCGACGAACCATTACCCGTGCGAAATCGAGCAGTTGTTCGCGTTCTACCGGATCGGCCGGCTTGGTCTGGTAGAAAGTCGCGTATCCGACCATCATTCCCAGCAAGGCGAGGGCGAGGACATCGGCATCGGGGGCGCCCGCTTCCCGCAACGCTTCGGCGAGCAATTCGCGCAACCGGAAGTGAAGCTGGGTATAGAACCGCTCCACGGTCCCGCTGCGGACGCAAGCGGCCCAGTACTCGATGATCGCGATGGTCGAGCGCCAGTTGTTGGTCGTGCGCAGCACGTACTCTTCCAGTAACGCTTCGATGCGCCGCAGCGGATCGTGTTCGCGCGCGCGAACGTTCTTGAGCCGCTCCATCCCGTCTTCAAAGAGCCGCGCGACCACCGAGTGCATGAGGTCGTCCTTGTCCTTGAAGTAGTAGTGCAGAATCGAGAGAGGCACCCTCGCTTCTCTGGCGACCACCCGCAACGAACTTCCCGGAAAGCCGTGCTTGAGAACGCTCTGCAGGGCGGCCGCTTCGATTTGCTCTCGTCGCATGCGCCGCGTCTCGGCTTTGAATCTGGCGGTGAGATATCGAGGCATTTGGACGGCCGTCCTATATTTCGGACGATCGCTCAATTCACGCGCATTGTCAAGCGTGCTGCCCTGCCGCCCGTCAAAGTGAGCCTCCGCCTCATGCACGGCGTTCCCAGGGCACCAAACCCCACCCAAAAGGCTCGGACAGCGTCGGGAGGTGCCACCCCTCGGCGAGGGGGAGGGAAAATCTAGACGGAAGTTCCTTCCTCTGAGAGCCCGAAATCATAGATAAGTAGGCAATTCAGAAGAGAAAAGGGGAAATTGTGACCACGGTATTGTATCCATGTAAATAGTCGTTTGTCCTTGACAGGACGAATTGTATATGATATAAAGTATCCATGTTCGTCGACGTGGTCCCCAACCGCAACTCCCGCCCCGCCATCCTCCTGCGCGAAACCTGGCGCGAAGCCGGTCACATCAAAAAACGCACCCTCGCCAACCTCAGCGACTGGCCCCAAGCGCAAGTCCAAGCCCTGCGCGCGGTGCTCAAGGGCGAGCTGACCCTGTTGGCGGGCCCCGCGTCTTTTACCATCGAGCGCACCCGTCCCCACGGCCACGTCGCCGCCACGCTGGGCACCCTGTACCGGCTCAAGCTCGAGACGGTGATCGCCGCCAAGGATAGCCCCGAGCGCGCGGCGGTGCTGGCCATGATCGTCGCGCGGATCCTTAAACCCCGCTCCAAGCTCGCCACCGCGCGCGCCCTGAGTGCGGCCACCCTGTCGAGCAGCTTGGGCGAACTGTTGGACTTAAGCGACTGCGATGAGGAGCGACTCTATCGCGCGATGGATTGGCTCTTGCCGCGCCAGGCTCAGATCGAAAAGACGCTGGCGCGCCGCCATCTAAGCGGCGCGACGCTGGCGCTCTACGACGTCACCTCGACCTACTTCGAAGGCCGCGCTTGCCCGCTGGCGCGCCACGGCTATAGCCGCGATCACCGCCGCGACAAGCTCCAGATTAACCTGGGCCTGCTGACCAACGCCGAGGGTTGTCCGGTCGCGGTCGAGGTGTTCGAAGGTAATACCGCCGACCCCGACACCCTCGGTCCGGTGCTTATAAAGCTGCGCGAGCGCTTTGCGCTCGAGCGCATCGTGCTGGTCGGCGACCGGGGTCTGATCACCAGCGCGCGCATCCGGGGCGAACTCCAAGGCCAGTCCGGGCTGGACTGGATCACCGCGCTGCGCGCACCCCAGATTCAGCAGCTGCGCGCCGGCGGCACCCTGCAGCTGTCGCTGTTTGATGAAAAGGACCTGGCCGAGATCAGCGACCCGGCCTATCCCGGGGAGCGCCTGATCGCCTGCCGCAACCCGCTGTTGGCCCAAGAGCGCGCGCGCAAACGCTCCGAACTACTGGCCGCGACCGAGAGCAGGCTCCAAGCGATCGTTAGTGCCACCCAGCGCGCGCAAAAGCCCTTGCGCGGCAAGGACCGCATCGCGCTGCGGGTCGGCCGGGTAGTAGCCCGCTACCACATGCGCAAACACTTGCAGCTGGAGATCACCGAGACCAGCTTCAGCTTCAAGCGTGATGAATCGAGCATCGCCAACGAAGCCGCGCTCGACGGGATCTACGTGATCCGCACCAATCTTGCGCCCGCCAGCTTAGCCGCCGATGAGGCGGTGCGCTCCTACAAGCGCCTGGCGCAAGTCGAGCAAGCCTTCCGCGCGCTCAAGTCGGTCGACCTCAAGCTCCGCCCCATTCATCATCACCTCGAACAACGCGTGCGCGCCCACGTCTTGTTGTGCATGCTGGCCTACTATGTCGAGTGGCACATGCGAAAGGCGCTCGCTCCGCTCTTGTTCGACGATGACGACCCCGCCGCGGCCGAGGCCCAGCGTTCCTCGGTGGTTGCTCCCGCTCAGCGCTCACCGCGCGCCCGTAACAAGGCGGCGACCAAACTCACCGAGCAGGAGTTTCCGGTCCACAGCTTCGACTCCCTGCTCAGCGACCTTGCTACCGTCGCCAAGAACCGCCTCCGCTCCAACACCCAGGACCCCGTTTCGCTCGATGTCATCACCACTCCCACCCCCAACCAGCAACGCGCCTTCGACTTGCTCTCGGTCAACTATCGAATGTAGCCAGTAACACCAGCCCCTTTTTCGCAATTCTTTAATCAATTCGTGTACTTGCTACTCATCGTCAATGGAACTTCGGTCTAGTCGGCGGGCGCGGGCGCTGAGGTCGGGCCGGCCAAGCGCCGTCGGTCAGCGAGACGCTGCCGGGCGGGACTCAGGGATCGTTCGAGGCGCTTTGTCTACTGGTCGGACCTGCTCGACCACCCACCGTTGACCTTCATCGAGTGTTCGACCTGACCGCCCCTCGACTCCTGGGCGGTAGTGGCCGAGGTTTGAGATCGGCGCTAGGCGTCCCGAGCAGCGACCGGAACGAGCTTGGCCTCGGC